>DEKO01000141.1 GCA_002353885.1 Porphyromonadaceae bacterium UBA2720 | reverse complement strand
AACTGAACATTCAGTTTCTTTGCATCTTTCAGATTACTAGGATGCGTGATAGTTTGTATTGATGCTACATTTACAGGATATTTGTAATCTCTATCCCTGCCACCGGCTATAACATTGTTAATAGCATCCTATAAACAAAAAACAGTCCCCCGTATTCAGGGAACTGTGATATTACTCAATATGATTGATTTTGTATTAACGACAGATGGTCTGGCGGATAGCATCGACAATGCGGTAAGCATCAGTCTCGCCCACCATGGGGCCACTGGGCAGGCACAGGCCGTGGGCAAACAGGTCCTCGCTCACGCCATTGACCACGGCAGGAGCACCGCTAAACACAGGCTGGGTGTGCATGGGCTTCCACAAGGGGCGGCTCTCGATGCCTGCGGCGTCAAGTGCCAGACGCAGGTCATCGTAGGTGACGCCGCCAGTCTTGGCCGGGTCGACAAGGATGGTGTTGAGCCAGTAGTTGCTGTCGAAGCGCTCATCAGGGTTGACATGGACGGTGATACCGTCGATGTCGGCCAGATGTTTGACATAGAAGTCGCACATCATGCGATGATGTGCCAGATGCTGGTCGAGAATGGTCATCTGACCGCGTCCGATACCGGCACAGATGTTGCTCATGCGATAGTTGTAACCGATCTCCTTATGCAGATAGTAAGGCATGGGCTCACGCGCCTGCGTGGCATAGAACATGACACGCTTCTTAGCCTCAATGCTGGGACAGATGAGCGCACCACCACCACTGGTGGTAATCATTTTGTTGCCGTTGAAGCTCATGATGCCATAGTCGCCAAAGGTGCCCACCATCTGGCCGCGCCAGTTGGAGCCGAATCCCTCGGCCGAGTCTTCGATGACCGGAATCTGGTAACGACGCGCCACGTCCATGATGTCGTCGATATAGGCGGGCATTCCATAGAGGTAGACTGGAATGATGGCCTTGGGTTTCTGGCCTGTGCGTGCAATAGACTGCTTCACAGCCTCTTCGAGCAAGTTAGGATCCATGTTCCACGAGTCACGCTCGCTGTCGACAAACACCGGTGTTGCACCCTGATAGACGATGGGATTGGCGCTGGCGCTGAAAGTCATCGACTGGCAGATGACCTCGTCGCCACGCGACACACCCAACATGATCAGTGCCAGATGGATGGCCGAGGTGCCACTGGCCAGCGCCACCACATGCTTGTCGTGTCCACACAGTTGCTCCAAGTCTTGCTCAAAGCCGTTGACATTGGGGCCCAGAGGCACCACCCAGTTGGTGTCGAAAGCCTCACGGATATATTTCATTTCTTCGCCGGCCTCACTCATGTGTGCCAGGCACAACCAGATCTTTTCCACTTTTGTTGAAATAATAATAAAAAAACAAGATTTCGCTCCCGAGCCGCGCAGGGTCGAGACATCAGTCTCGGCCAAAAATGTCGCGAGTATAGACACGGTCGCGCACATCATCCAGCGCCGCATCATAGCGGTTGGCAATGATGGCCTGCGATCGACGCTTGAACTCATTGAGGTCGTTGACCACATGGCTGCCAAAGAATGTGCTGCCATCGGGCAACGTTGGCTCATAGATGATGACGGTAGCTCCCTTGGCCTTGATGCGCTTCATCACGCCCTGGATGGACGACTGCCTGAAGTTGTCACTGCCGGTCTTCATGGTCAGACGATAGACCCCAATGACGCACTCATGCTCCTTGCCGGGATCAAAGTCGCCACGATTGTAATAGTCATAGTAACCCGCCAGGTTGAGCACACGGTCGGCGATGAAGTCCTTGCGCGTGCGGTTGCTCTCGACGATGGCCTGAATGAGGTTCTCGGGCACATCGGCATAGTTGGCCAGCAGCTGCTTGGTGTCCTTGGGCAGGCAGTAGCCACCATAGCCGAACGATGGGTTGTTATAGTGGCTGCCGATGCGCGGGTCGAGGCACACGCCACGGATGATGGACTGCGTGTCTAGCCCCTTGACCTCGGCATAGGTGTCCAGCTCGTTGAAGTAGCTCACACGCAACGCCAGGTAGGTGTTGGCAAAGAGCTTGACAGCCTCGGCCTCGGTTGTGCCGATGATGAGTGTGGGCACATCCTGGTCGATGGCTCCCTGCTGTAACAATGCGGCAAAGTCGTTGGCCGCCTTGACCAGCTCAGGGTCACCAAGGTCAGTGCCGACAATGATGCGGCTGGGGTGCAGGTTGTCGTAGAGCGCTCGACTCTCCCGGAGAAATTCGGGCGAGAAGAGGATGCGGCGGCAGCCCGTGCGCTCGCGCAAGCCTTGCGTGTATCCCACCGGTATGGTGCTCTTGATGACCATCACAGCATGGTCGTTGCATGCCAAGACCAGGTCGACCACAGCCTCGACGGCACTCGTGTCAAAGAAATTGCGCTGCGGATCATAGTTGGTGGGTGCAGCGATGACCACCATATCGGCCGCACTGTAAGCCGCCTGGGCGTCGAGCGTAGCATGAAGGTCCAGATTGCCCTGCGACAGATACTGTTCAATCTCGTCATCGGCTATGGGCGACTGTCGACGATTGATCATCTCGACCTTCTCGGGCACGATGTCGACAGCCTCGACATGATGATGCTGCGCGAGCAAGCATGAAATGCTCAGCCCCACATATCCTGTTCCTGCTACTGCAATGTTCATCTTCTTGCTTGATTAGTGTTTTTTCTTCTTTTTCAGGCCTAGACGTGCCATCAACGACTTGTCCTCTTCTTCCTCGTCGCTGTGATAGCCATAGCCGTAGCCATAACCATAACCATAGTTTCCATAACCATAGCCATAACCATAACCATAGCCATAACTTCCGTAACCATAGTGCTTGTTGTCAATCTTGATGTCATTGACCAGGATGGTTGCATTGTGGATTTTTCCGTCCTGAATCATCTTGTTCAAATCTTCGAGATAGCGCTTGTCGACCTTTCCGTCGCGGATGACATAGATGGTCATGTCGGTCTCGCGGTTGATGAGTGCTGCATCGGCGATGATGCTGTAAGGCACGGTGTCGAGGAAGACATAGTCATACTGCGCCTTGAGCGTGGCAATCATCTCCTTGAATCGCTGGCTCATCAGCAGATTGGTGGGATTGGGCGGAATAGCACCCACACAGATGAAGTCCAGATTCTCATGGAAGTGCCCTCGCTGCACGATGTCGTCGAGGTTTTCAGTCTTGCCCGAGAGATAGGTGCTCACACCGATGTTGGCGTCCTGCATGCCCACATACTCTGAGAATCGTCCCTTGCGCAAGTCAAGGTCAACGGCAATCACACGCTTGCCCGAGTGCGCAAACGACAGTGCCAGGTTGACGGCCACAAAGCTCTTGCCCTCACCCGACATGGTGGATGTGAACTGGATGACAAGTCCCTCGCCTGGCTTGGGTGTAGCGATATAGTCGATGTTGGACCGGATAATGCGACAAGCCTCGGTGATGCGGTCGTGTCCGTTCTCGGTGACAATGATCTCCTTGTCGGCCAGGTGCTGTTTCTTGGCCGGTAACTCACCGATGATGGGCACATCCATGTTATCCTCAATGTCGTGACGTGTGTGCACCTTGGTGTCGAGCGAGTAGTACCAATAGACGGCATAGAGCAGCAGTGCGGGGATGAGCAGTCCCAGCAGCAGTCCCATGAGCATGATGCGTGATGTCACAGGCGAGACAGGTCCAGTTCCGGTAGCCGCCTCGATGACCTTGGCGTTGGGCTCGGTGATGGCCAGTTGCAGCGCGTTCTCCTCACGCTTGTTGAGCAGGTAGAGGTAGAGTTGCTCCTTGATCTTCTGCTGACGCGAGACCTCGGTGATGGCCTTCTCCTGCGAGGGCACAGCGACTATCGACCCTGTTGCAACCGACTGCTGCGACTGTGCCTGGCTCTGGCGTGCCCTCAACGAGCCGATGTAGTTGTTGAGTCCCTGCTGGATGTTCTGCTTGAGTGTCGACAGCGAGCGTTCAAGGTCAATCATGACGGGATTCTCGCTCGACGATGTGGTGGCAATCTTCTGATACTTGAGCATCGCATCGTTATACTGCTGTATCTGACCCTCGACACCGGTGTTGGCAATGCCGGTGTTGGACGGGATGAGCTGGTTGGGTGCCATCGAGTTGATGTAGTTGGCAATGTTGCTGGCCAGTGCAATCTGCATGTCCACGTCGGCAGTCTTGTCGGCGTAGCGCAGACCTGTGCTCGGGTCGGCATACATGGCGCGGTTGGCAGCGCTGGTCTTGAGTGCAGCCACCTGGCTGTCGACACCACTCAGGTCCTTAGACAGCGCCTCGACACGCTCGGCGATGAACGTCTCGGTCGATCGTGCAACAGCGTTCTTGTCGTCAATTGCCTCCTGGTTGTAAGACACGATGAGTGCGTTGAGGATGTCGATGGCCTCGTCCTTGTTATCCCAAGTCAGCGACAGACGCAGCACATCGCTCAGTTTGTCGGCCTGCTCAGCAGTGAGCGCACCCACAATCTTCTTGGCCAGCATATTGGGTGTATTCACCCTGACAATGACGGTGAAGTCCTTGTGGTGCTCGGTGAAGTTCTTGGTCTTGGTGATGGCAATGGGGCCATACTTGGTGGCGACTTTGTTGCCAAAGTGCGCCTTCTTCCACCCACCATCGCCATCGACCTTGAACTCCAAGTCATTACCACCCTTTGGAACCACAGTCATGGTGAAAGGCTCCTTAACGTCGCGCAATGGGGTGATGCTGAGAGGTGTCGAGCGATAGATGTTGACATCACGCAAGAACACATGACCATAATACTGCACGTTGATACCCAGGTTCTTGACCACGTTTTCCATGAGATCAGGCGATTTGATCTTATAGATTTCGTTAGGCATGAAGGTGTTGGCGTTGGTCATGCCCAGGTCGCTGAAGGCCTTGGACTGAGCGCCCACATCCGAGTCTTTGCTCTTGAGCAGGATCAATGCCTTGGAATTGTACATGATGGGTTGTGACTTGCTGTAGAGGAAAGCCAAGCATCCACAGGCAATGATAGAGAGCACAAACCAGTACCAGTTGCGCAAGCAGGCCATGAAAAATGCCCTGATAGGGATGGATGACGCACTCTTCTTCTTGTTAGCACGCATTGTCTGCTGAGACTCTTCGTTGGAGGATTGTTGCATAATGTCGACGATATTATTAGCCCTGGATACTGAACCCCACGGCTTGTTTTAAACAATCGGTTGCTGTGCCGTTGCCCACACCAGGACACACGACGGTGCAAAGGTAGCAAATAATTAAGAATTAATAATTAAGAATTAAGA
>DEKO01000096.1:791-14647 GCA_002353885.1 Porphyromonadaceae bacterium UBA2720 | reverse complement strand
GCCCTTCGGGCTCCCGTTCGGTCGCGAGCACTTCGTGGTTCAGTGCGTTCTGTGAAAATCTGTGTGCAAAATAGCTGCCGGGCAGAGGCTTGAAAAAACGAAATATTAACAATCAGCCACTCAAGGCTTCCCCCTCTTTAGGGGGGACCGAGGGGGGGGCTAAACAAAAAAGATATGAAACTCAAACATTTAACTCTACTCACAGCCCTGGCGGGGTTGTTACTGGCCACCGCCTCGTGCGCCAAGGACGACCCCATGGCCGGCAAGGTGCCTGTGACATTCATTGCCCATCTGCCCGAGACCATCGAGTCACGCGCCATCGGCGACGGCTCCAAGGCCAACGAGCTGTTCTTCTGGGTCTATGACGAGGAGGGACATGAATATGTCAACCTGCGCCAGAAAAATTTGGACTTCGACAAGAACACCAACACATCGCGTGTTACGGCATATTTGGTGCCGGGCCACACCTACAGTTTTGCGTTCTGGGCACAATCGAAGGGAACTAAAGCCTATGACCCAAACAACAGTAACCTTGTGAAACTTTATTATGAAGGTGCTGTTTGTAACGATGAGTTGCGTGATGCTTTTTACGGTTGGGTTCCTAATTTGACCGTATCGGCCGAAGGCAATGTCACTAAAGATATTGTCTTGACACGAAAGTTGGCGCAGCTCAACGTGGGAATCTCGCTCGAAGGCTACGAGAACGCTAAATTAGCCGGTTTCGATTTGAATGATTTTGAGTCTGAAGTAACCGTGTCACATGACGAAGCGGCCGCTTATTCAGCCTTTAATCTGACCACTGGTGGCCCAGAGGTGTCTGACGAGTTATACTGGGTAGATATGATAGAATTCTCAAAATCTCCGCATCCTACCGAGCCTTTATATGTTGAAACTGAAGCCAATAAGGAATACGTATATCTGGCTCTCAATTATTTCCAGCCAACTCTCGATGACTACACCCTTGTGACTGTCACCATGACCCTGACTCACAAGGACGACCCCACCAAGGTCTTAGGCCCGTTTACATGGTCTAACATTAAAGTCAAAGGATATCAGCGAACCAATATCCTCATCAATTCAATCACCAATCCCACCATTTTTAGGATTGTCATCGACGAGAACTTCGACAACTTGGACAACAACATCAATCTTGACGACAACGAATAAGGTGAAGCTATGAAGACTCGATTCTATTCTTATATGACTCTGCTCGCCGTCGCGACATTGCTGGCGGCTTGTAGCAGCGAGGAAGAGGTGGTCAACCCTTCCGACGAGATGACCGTGCAGTTCACCGCATCGCTCGACGGCATGATTGACAGCCGTGCCATCAGCGACGGACAGCAGGTCGACGTTCTCACCTTTGCGGCCTTCGATGCCGAGGGCAATGAGTACCGCTCGTTGCGCCAGACCGATGTGCATGTCAGTGGCGGCAAGGCCACAGTCACCACCCGCGTGGTCAAGGGCCAGCGCTACCGCTTTGTCTTCTGGGCGCAGAACAGCACCTGCCAGGCCTATACCTTCAGTGACGACATGAAGTCGCTCACCGTCAACTACGACGGCCTGAAGGCCAACGACGAGACCCGCGACGCATTCTATGCCGTCGACGAGGTCAACCTCAACGAGCCCGTCACGGGCCCCTTTGACCGCGAAGTGACCCTGCGCCGACCGTTTGCCCAACTCAACTTCGGCACCACCACCGAGGACCTTGCGGCGGCCAATACAGAGGCACCTGTCACGGGTTCGATGATCAACATCAAGGGAGGTGTATTCTCACAACTGAACCTGCTCAATGGCGAGGCCACCACACCGGTCGAGGTCACCCTGCAGGCAGGCCCCATGCCCGATGAGAAACTCACAGTCGATGGTACGCAATATGAGTACATCTCGATGAACTACCTGCTGGTCAATCGTGACAAGAGTGATATCACTGATGTCACCATGACTGCAGTGATGAACCACAACAACAATTTGGCCGGAGCCAAAGTTGAGGCTGCATCACTGCCCGTGCAGCGCAACTACCGCACCAATGTCGTGGGCCGACTGCTCACTACCGACGTGCAGTGGACAATCAAGATTGACGCCAGCTTCGGCGGAGAAAACAATTATGATGCCGATGCCAAGCACTGGGATGGCACCAGCGTAAGCGAACCCATCTATGATGAGGAAACCCACACCTATTGGATCTATGAGGCAAGCAATTTGGCTTGGTTTCAGAACCACCAACCCCAAGCCGGATCGACCATCAAACTGATGGAGAATTCTGTCGACATGGACGAACACCCAATGAAGCCACTCTTCGGTGGGGCTAACAACATCACCGTCGATGGCAATGGCTACTCCATCCGCAACTTCAAGATCACTGCTCAGGGCAGTGCGGGTCTTTTTGACGCGCAGAACCTCACCATCAAGAACCTCACCATCTATGGCGCTAAAGTCACTGCCTCGCCCGATGATGCATCGGGCAACGCCTACGCCGGTGCTATGGTNNTGGGCCAGAGCATTGGCACTTTAACGTTGCAGAACAGCGTGGTGTTTGGTTCGACCATCCAGGGTGTGAATGGTGTGGGCGGTGTCGTTGGCTTGGCCGGCGGTCCTGTCAATGCTACGAGCGTCAAGGTAGCCACTTCCACCATCCTCAACACCGACGCCACCAATGCCGGCTGCGTGGGGGCACTGATAGGCCAACTCAATGCCGGGGCACACAGCCTGACCGACTGCGAGGTGAACAATGCTGTGGTGCGTTGCTACATGGCCAACAACCAGCTGCCTTGCGGCAAGTTCATCGGTTGCCTGCGTAGCGACGAGGCCAACCTGCAACTGGTGCGCTGCATCACCATGGCCTACTACGAGGGCAAGAACGAGGTTGCACAGGCCTTCACCCCCTACAGCGACCTCATCGGCGGGGTGGTGCAGTAGGCCCCCTCAGTCCCCCGTTGTCCCCCTAACCCNNAAAAGGTAATCACAATGCACAATGCATAATTGACCGCCTCCCTGGCTTTAAGCTTTAAGCTATAAGCATTAAGCTAATAGCCAAAGATTGACGTATTAGTAATAGTTTTTTAATCATCTGCAAGCCTGGCTGCACTGTGAAGTGCGGCCAGGTTTCGTTTTGTCCCCCGTTGTCCCCCTAACCCCCTAAAGGGGGAACTACAGAGTGGCTGAGGAGAATAAACACAGAATACACTGAACGCACAGAATCTCAATATCATAATCTGATAAATCTGTGTAATCTGTGGACTGATTATTATCCGCTCAATCTACTAGATCTGTGTGAGATTTTGCTGCCAGGCTGGTGAGAATGACACTGAAAATTTCTGTGGATTCTGTGAGTTCTGTGTTGAAAACAATGACGAATTAAATAAGTAAAATAATTAATAACCCTTTTTAAAACAAAACGATTTATGAAGAGATTCTTATTTATGGGTGCTGCAGCAACAATGTTACTGGGTGTAACATCTTGCTCTGACGCATTCGATGATGTATCTAACGGACAGGAGGTGAATGTTCAATTCACTGCCAACCTGGGTGAAAAAATTGAGAGCCGTGCCATCAGCGATGGTACGCGCGCTACTGAACTGACCTTCGCTGTGTTTGAGAACGGCACTGAGATTAAAGCACTGCAACAAACAGTTGCAGTTGTCGACAAAAAGGCCACTGTTACAACTAAGCTGGTTAAGGGACATACCTATAGCTTTGTGTTCTGGGCACAGAATCCCGAGTGCACTGCTTATGACAAGAGCGACATGAGTGCCATCACTGTGAATTATAATAATGCAAACTGTAATGACGAGTCTCGCGATGCGTTCTACGAAGTGTTGAAAGACTATAATGTGAAAGCTGCATTCACTGAGGATGTGATTCTCCATCGTCCTTTTGCTCAGATCAACTTTGCAGCAAGCGATGCTGCAGGTGTCAACAATATTGATGCCTATAAGAGCAAAGTGACTGTAACTGGCGTTCCAACGACACTTAACACACTTGATCGTTCAGTTACCGGTTCGCAGGATGTTACGTTTGCTTTAGCAACTATTCCCAACGAAGAGCTGAAGGGTTATCCTGAGTATAAGTATGTTGCCATGAACTATATCCTGGCAGCTGAGGACAAGGAATTGAAGAATGAGGTTAAAATGACTGTTAACGATGGGACCCAGGATGTCAATGAGGTGACTGTAGCCAACTGCCCTGTGCAGCGCAACTACCGTACAAACATCATTGGTGACCTCTTCACTGTCGGCGGTAACTTCAACATCTTCATCGATCCTATCTACTATAACGATGACTATGAGATTGACATGAATGCAACTTACTACGAGTTGACAACAACAAGTGATAATGCTTTGCAGGAAATCATTACTCAAATTAATACCGACAAGCCCCAGAAGGCTATCATCAGAATTGCCAATGGTGTTGAGGCTCGTTGGGAGTGCATATATAGTGATGACCGCACATTGATAGCCAACGACAACACAACGACCAAGGAAATTGTCTTTGAGGGTTCAGGCGAAGGCTGTGCCTTCCGCGCATATGGCAATGGTGTACGTGGTGTCCAAAGTGGACCTGGCAAGTTGACATTCAAGAACCTTACAGTTTATGATGATACTCGTTATAATGCCGAAAATGGCAACAATGCATGGGAGTTTGCCTACCTTGAGTGGAAGGGCAATATCGACTGCGAGAATGTAACATTTGCTGATGCCATCCAGCCAGAAGGTAATGAATCAGTTCAGAATTTCACGAATTGCAAGTTTATTGCTGATGGCAATGCCAAACGCGATACACAAAGTGATGAATATGCAGTTTTTATTTGCGGTGGTACAACGAAGTTCACAAATTGTGATTTCACTGGTTTCCGCGGTACCAAGATTCATGAAGCATATGGTGGTGATGTAACTGCAGTCTATTTTGATGCTTGTACTTTCCATGACATCACCATAAAACCCGGTATTGCAATTGGCACTGTAGACGCAAGCACTATCATTTCGATAAAGAATAGCTTGTTTGAGAACACTCAAGCCGGCAAGCAAAGTAATTATAAGTACGAGACAGACACTAATATCACATCTTTCATTTTCACTGACGAGAATAACACAGTTGTGAAGTACAATGTTGCTAGTGTTGGTGGTACTGAATACAGCACCCTCGATGCCGCTATTGCCGCTGCTGAGGCTGGTGCTACTATCACATTGGCTCCTGGTACATATAATTTCTCGTCATTAACCAAATCCGTGAAGATTGTGGGCTCTGACAAGGAGAAATCGATTGTTGAGTATATCAATAAGGCTTATGGTTGCAATGGTGCGGATGTCTATTTCGAGAACTTGACATTGCGTGTTGGCAGCGTAAATTATAAAGGATTCCAGCACTCCAATTCAGAAACCTACAAGAACATCATTTTCGAGGGTGGACACTTGACCATCTACGGAACCACCGCAAACTTTGAAGGCTGCACATTCAACCAGACAGCACAAGATTATTGCTTCTGGACATATGGGGCAATGGTCACTAATGTTAAGAATTGTGTGTTCAATACAGTTGGTAAAGCTGTTAAAGTGTACAAAGAAGGTGACACTGCAGTTCACACGTTTAACATAAGCAATTCTACCTTCAATGTGACTTCGCTTGAAGTTAGCAAGGCGGCCATTGAGATTGATGGAACTTTGTGTCCCTTTGCTGTAAACGTGACAAATGTTACAGTTAATGGTCATGCCCAAGGAAAAACATCTGGTAATACTCTCTGGAACTGCGATGCTGGCAGCAAGGCTACAGTTGTGGTCGATGGTGAAACCGTCTATTCGGTTAATTAAATCTATTTAAAGAATCAAGTGTTTGGGTGCAGGTTTGCACCTGCACCCAAACAAAAAAATTAGTAAAACCAAATAAGAGTGAATTAAGGCTTATGACCTTATGTTCTTATGTCTAAAAACCAAAAAATCAACAACATGAAGAAATTCTTATTTATGGGTGCATTGGCGGCAATGCTGCTGGGCACCGCGTCGTGCTCCAACGACATGGAGCCTGCTATGGGTGACAACACCGTGCAGTTCACCATCGAACTCCCCGGTGCTATCGACAGCCGTGCCATCGCCGATGGTACCACTGCAAAAAAACTGACCGTGGCTGTCTATGACAAGGATGGCAACCACCTCAATCTGGACAAAACTGTTGAAATGACTTACAAGCGTGCCACTGTGACCTTCCAACTGGTCAAGGGCCAGGAATACAGCTTCGCTTTCTGGGCACAAGCCCCCGATGCCACGTGCTACACCTTCAACACTGATGATGCCACGATGACAGTGAACAACTACACCAGCGAGTGCAACGACGAGAAGCGTGATGCTTTCTATTGGTACGAGCCCAATTTCGAAATCACGGGCACTATGACCAAGAACATCACCCTCTATCGTCCATTTGCTCAGCTCAACTTCGGTGCCAGCGATGCGGCTGCTGCAGCCAAAGCGGGTGTTGTAGCCAAGAAGAGCTATGTCGAGGTCAAGCAAGTATCCACCAAGTTCGATCTGAAGTCGGGCCACGCCTCGAAGACCGACTTGGTCGATGCCAAGTTCGCTCTGGCTGCACTGCCTAGCGACCCCGCCAAGCTGACTGTTGAGGGGACTCAATATGACTGGATGGCCATGAACTACTTCCTGGTCCCTGGCGATGATGAGAGCGACAAGGCCACCATCGAGACCACGCTGAAGCTCTACACTGAAAATGATGAGGCCAACGCCGTTCGCGAGATCACCGTCTCGAACGTTCCTGTCGAGAAGAACCACCGCACCAACATCGTTGGCAACCTCTTCACCGAGGACGTGAACTTCAACATCATCATCGACGAGCGCTTCGACCAACCCGACTATAATTATCTGACTGATCCCGATAAGATTGCTGCAGCTATTGCAGTTCCCAATGCCGAGGTTTATCTGGGTATTGGCACCAATGTACCTCTTGATTTGAGTCAGATTGCTGAAGGTGTTACTATTCATGGTAATGGCTCAAAATTGGATATTTCTGGGAAAAATACAATCTCATCTGAGAATGTCATTATTGAAGATGTTGAATTGATTAATAATACTAACAATAACGATAAGTTCATTGAAGTCAAATCAAGTAATCTTACTCTGAGAAATGTGACATTTAATGGAAGCGCAAGTCAAGAATATGGTCTTTGGACTGGTGGTACTAGCGATGAAGGCAATGTTTTGATTGAGAATTGTACAATCGCAATACCGAGAGTCTTCCGTTGCGTGTATCTCAACAACAAAGGAACCGTGACAATTAAGGAGAGCACACTTGGTGAAAGCACTTATGGCCATTATGCACTCAATACAGGTACAACTAGTGCTAAACTCATTGTGGAAGATACTGAAATTATTGGTTGGATTTCGTTTAATGGTGTCCAAGAGCCTACATTTACCAACTGTACATTCAAAATTGGTCGTAGTGGATATGGCTATCTCTGCCCATACGTGAATACACAAATGACTGGATGTAAATTTGAATGGAAAGGTGAAAATGAAAGTAATCCTCAACAACATTATTTGTATGGTCCGAGAAATGCTTGCACTACAACTTTCACAAATTGCACATGGACTAATGGGTCGTCACTTGACTCTAACCTCTTAGCAACTGACAAGGATAGTAACTACAAGGATTGCATTGCTATTATAGGCAATCAAACTTGGAAGAACCTTGACGGCAATGCAAATGGAAATTCTTGGACTTTGCAGGAGTAAAAATGTGATGTCCTAGGATTTTAATCATTTGGATTTTAAACACATGGGGTGTAGGCTTGCACCTGCACCCCTATAAATAAATTATGTTCCTTAAGTAGTTAACATGTTGTTAGTTAGCGAAAAAGTTCCTCTACGAGGCACTTTTTACTTACGCCTTAGTGACCAAGCTGCGCACATCTTCGATGTGCTTGCATGGTCTTACGAACAAATAGCCTCTTCGAGGCAACAAGCGTCACCGACGCATTTCACGTGCTGGCAACACTTTAATTCTACTTCAGAAACTTGAATAAAACTGAACTGAGGCTTTTGTCCTTATGTTCTTATGTCTTAAAAAAGAAACAAGAAGCGAGAAACAAGAGACAAGTTTTTGTTCTTATGTTCTTATGTCATCAAAAAGTCTTTTGGCAAAAACAACGATGAAAAAGTTTTACACCTTATTTTTAACAACGATATTACTGGCCTTATCGGCCAGCGGACAAACCCTTGCCGACCTGATCAGCAGCGGGAAGTCGGGTGAGTATTATATCATCACCGAAAAACTGCTGGGCGTCTATGTGCCCATGCATCACAGAAATGTCATTTTTGTCAAAGACGACAACAACTACGCTGGAAAATCCAAACCCACCGAGGACCAATATAACTCAGGCAAACTCTATGACGAGCGTGGCTGCGTCATGGATGCTAACGGCAACTGGCACGGCACCTTCGACCAGAGCAACTGGATGAAACTGGTGTTCCCGGCTAGCGTCGATGCCACAAAATATATCGGGAAGTACTTGCCCGAAAATAGTGTCATGGGCATAGTCAACCTTCAGAACCAACCTTGTAACCCGCTAGGCTTGACCATGACCATGTCGGAAGATGACTATGAGTGGATGGGTGAACCCATCACTGCCAACGCATACGACCCCAACACCTATTGCACGGCCAACTTTGTGCTGCAGCGCGAGTGGTATCTGGTCAAGCCCCAGAACCAGGAATATGCTCTGATACACTGGGCCGTCTACAACACGGCCGACAAGAAGTTCTATGTGCCCAAGAAGAACCTGGAGAAGGGTTGGAACACAGCCGATCTGGCTGGCAGCTTCACGATTGACATGTCGCTGTTTGAGAACAATCCGGGTGTAGACCCCGACGAAGTGTTCACCAACGGAACAGCCTATGACTTCTATGCGATGATTGAGTGCCGCACCGGATCGACCATCTCGCTGAATATCGACCCAGGGTTTGGTGGTGAGAACAACTATCACTTTGCCCCCAGCAAACCTGCCGACAATAACCTGGCGCAGATCGATGAAACCACTATCGCCACCGACAGTGTGGCACCACGTCGCCGCGCCACCACACCCAATGTCGCCATTGGCGCCCCAGGCGAGCCGCTCTATCTGCTGGACGATGAGAACAACAGATTTGATTATACGGTCATTGTCTATCCCCTGCGTCTTGACCGTCCAGAGGTCATCACCGGCGTGGAGCAGACCGTGGGAGAGCGCAGTGTCGAGAGCGTGCGTTACAGCGACCTGCAGGGTCGCCTCAGCGCCACCCCGCACCCGGGCATGAACATCGTGGTGACGACCTACAGCGATGGCAGTACAACGACCCAGAAAATGGTGAAATGAGGCTGAAAAAATCTCACGCAGATCTAGCAGATTGAGCAGATTATTTATCTCACGCAGATCCAACGAGTTTTTAGTTTCTAGTTTCTAGTTGTTAGTAGCTGCCACGACTAATGTCTAAAGTCTAACGTCTAGAGTCTATATTATTCAGTGTGGTTCTGTGAATTCAGTGTTTTTAACGTCTCGCAGAATGCATGAATTAAGACAACAATGAACGAAGAAGATAAAGAAGCCGTGGTCACGGCACGTGACTACACCATCATCGAACTGCGGCGGGAGGCGCGCAAGCAGTCGCGCCGCATGTTCTGGGTGGGTGTCCTGGTGGGCGCCGCCCTCGCTGCAGTGGTGATGTGGTTAACAGGCTAGAGACGGCAGAATGCAGCCAGGCAGATGTTTTAGCACACAGATTTACACAGATTTACACAGATTTAAAAAGATAATATGATTCAGTGTGTTCTGTGCATTCTGTGTTTTTGAATCGAAATTATTAAACTAAACAACAAAGATATGACAAGACAATTACGCAACATGATGCTGATCTCGAGCCTGGCCTTGGTCGGGTGGGGCAGCGCAGCCGCCGAAGAGGTGAACTACAACGGCGGCACACTCACTCAAGAATGGAAGAGCGAAAACATCCTTGCAACTCCTACGCAAGGTCGTTTTGGATATGGCATTGACAACAAGTTCATCATCTACAACAACTATAATAAACAAATTCAGGTTTATAACAAAAATGGTTTCACAGGCGTAGCATACGACACAAACAACACTAGAAATTTTGTGCCATGCATGGGACGCGATGATGCGGGCAACTGGATTATACGTCAGCGTACCCAGCAGCAGAGTATTAACAACACAAATGCTGAGTTCCGCATTATCAGTGCTGATGGTACGCAGCAAATTGACATCACATTGCCATCGAGCATTGTCACCAACAAGACTGGTAATTCATTCCTGTATATGGGGGCCATCTCAGGCAATCTGTTGACTGAGGAAGGCGCTAAAATTATGTTCACTGGACCTCAAGAGGATGGCATCTATGTGATGCAAATACGCAACGGAGAGCTGATTGAGTCGGAGAGCTTCAAAGCGACCATGAACACGGCCAGCCTGCCCGAGACCATGCCCATCAAGTATTCGAGTGAGTCGTATGTCAACGCTTGGAAAGCGGCTGACGGGACAATCCACTACCTGTATGTCACCCGTAGTGACAACCCCATCGACATGGTGTTAGAAGGCCAGACACTGAATTGTACAGCCATTGATACAGAAAACAATATTGCTGATGCTCCTGTACATCGTGGGCAAAGCAACGGCTTCTGGACATTCTCGATGGGCGGAAAGAATTATATGGCACTACCTTGCTTGCCCAACTTTTTGGATGGTTTTATGGTGGTGCAAATCAATGATGATGGCACGATGACAATGAAGGGCTATCACAAGAATGATTTCCCAAGAACTGAAACCCAATATCCAAATGAAAACAGTATCAGTAGCAACTGGCTAAACACCGAGCCTATCGATGACCACAGCTGCTACATCTACCAGTACTTCCCCATTGGATACATGGCTCGCTACATCTTTAAAGATGAGACCGACGAGACGACGTTGGCCGATATTGTCAATGACGGTCAGGAGGGGGAGAGCTACACCATCGCCGACGACATCCTGGGCGTATATATCGCCCAAATGGCGCCGACCCAGGTCTATGCCAAGGACCTGGGCAAGCACCGCAAGCCGAGCGTGAAGGGCGAGGGCGAGATTGACTATGTGCGCGAGACGGCCAAGCTGCAGGGCAGCGACTGGGACCAGAGCAACTGGGTGCTGCTGGAGTTTGCCAATGCCAACGAGGCACAGAAGTTTGCCGGACGATGGAACAGCGACTTTGAAGAATCGGCAGCCAAGGTCATCAAGGGCGGCACGCTGACAGGCACGCTGACCAACAAGCTGAACCCGACGATGCAGGTGACCAGCTACACGGTGCCGACCGAGGCTGACGAGTATAGCGTGAACAACTATGTGACGTGCAACTTCATGACACCCAATGTGCAGACGAGCACGGCAGAGGCCCACTATGGCAAGAAATACTTCTTCATTGAGCCGAAGGCACAGGAGTTTGTCAAGGTCTTCTGGGCCACCTATGACGGGGCGGACCACTTCTCGCTGCCCAAGGCCAACGGCACGGTGAACGCTGCCGACCTGAAGGGCGGCTTCACGGTCAACTGGGAACTCTATCCGCGTGACTACAAGACTGACTTTATAGCCACTAAAATCTATAATTTCCACGCCATTGTGCGCTATGTCGAGGCCGCGAGCCAGGGACCTCGCCGCACCGAGGGCAATGTGGTCGAGGGCAACTATGTGGTCTATCCGCTGGAGGGTGGCGATAACCTCATCACGGCCATCGACGGGGTGAGTGTGGACCGCGAGGTGGTGAGTGTGACGTATGTCAACCTGATGGGCATGCAGTCGGCCGAGCCGTTCGTGGGCATCAATCTGGTGGTGACGCGCTACAACGACGGCACGGTGAAGACCTGCAAGCTGGTGAAGTGAGGCTGAAAAATCTCACGCAGATCTAGCAGATTGAGCAGATAAATTCTCACACAGAATACACTGAATACACAGAATATTATTATTTTTTTCTGTGTGTTCTGTGAAATTCTTGACCGCGAAATCCTCGCGATAGCGATTAGCTAGAGGCGGCAGATGGCTACCAGTCTGAGGTTTTAATTGCCCTGCGGGCAAGAGATCTAATGAAAATTTAAGAATAGCGTAATAGTTTAATAGTTTCAATTTTGATTGCATGCTGGGCGTGACTCGTGAGAGCCACGCCTAGTTGTTGTGTGATTAAATCTCACGCAGATTTAGCAGATTGAGCAGATAAATTCTCACACAGAATACACTGAATACACAGAATATTATTATTTTTTCTGTGTGTTCTGTGTTCATTGGCTACATTCTTTTAAATCGCTTCGCGAGAAAGTATTGTCCTCGTTGTCCGTGTTGTCTTCTATAAAACTGAAGCAGAATAAGAGTTGTTGTAGTTGTTTGAGTTGTTTTTTTATCTCACGCAGATTTAGCAGATGTTTTAGCACACAGATTTACACAGATTTACACAGAATATTATTATTTTTTCTGTGTGTTCTGTGTGTTCAGTGTGCTTTTCTCACGCAGATTGAGCAGATTGAACAGATAAATTCTCACACAGAATACACTGAATACACAGAATATTATTATTTTTTCTGTGTGTTCTGTGTGTTCAGTGTTAAAGTTCCTCTTCGAGGCACGTGCAGCCCTGCTTGCTGTGACCAAGCTGCGAGGACCTTCGGCCCTCTTGCATGGTCTTTGGATAAAATGCGCACGCTCGGAAATCCAAACAAGTTCGGATTTCTCTCGCTTAATCGCATTTTTCGTACAAAGTCGGGTCTTCGACCCACTACTGCGTCTTCGACGCAAAATATAATTCCAAACACAGGTTTTTGCAGGTGCCCCATTATTTTTTATTTTTTCAGTGTGTTCTGTGTGTTCCGTGTGCTTTTCTCACGCAGATTGCTGCGCGCTTTGCGCTGGCCCTTCGGGCTCCCATTCGGTCGCGAGCACTTCGTGGTTTAGCAGATTGAACAGATAAAAAAATCCTTCCAAATCTGTGATAATCTGTGTGCAAAAACTCGGCCTGGCAGCTACTAAAACTAGATTCATTATCTGTGTGTTCTGTGTGCTATCACCTGCCAGACTGATCACGCGGCACGCCGCGTCCCTACAGCCACTCTGACCTTCCCCCTCTTCAGGGTGGCGAAGGCGGTCCTTAACACTTTTAAAGTGTTTAGATTTTGCTGTGTGGCGAAAAAGTCGGAAATTTGCAGTTTGAAAATCTTTTAAAACGCAAATTATAACCTGACAATATGAAGAGATTTCACTTATTTGCCTTGCTGGGCCTGTTGGCCTCGTGTGCGTTAACGGCTGTGGCACAGAACAATGTTGCCGAGGAGGTGGCCTGGGTGGTGGGCGACGAGCCCATCTTCAAGAGCGACATCGAGGAGCAGTATCTGCAACTGCAGTATGAGCGCCAGCACATCGACGGCAACCCCTATTGCGTCATCCCCGAGCAGATGGCGATTGACAAACTGTTCTTGCACCAGGCGCGCATCGACACGGTCGAGATCCAGAACTCGCAGGTGATGCACGAGGTGGACAGCCGCATCAACTACTTCATCGCCAACCTGGGCAGCAAGGAGAAGGTGGAGGAGTACTTCCACAAGCCCATGCCGCAGCTGCGCGAGAAGCTGGCCGACATGATCCGCGACCAGTACAGCATCCAGCAGGTGCAGAGCAACCTGACCAAGAAGGTCAAGGCCACGCCGTCGGAGGTGCGCAAGTACTACAGCACGCTGCCGCAGGACTCGCTGCCGTTCATCCCGCGGCAGGTGGAGGTGCAGATCATCACCATCAACCCGGTGATTCCGCAGCAGGAGATTGACGAGGTGAAGTCGCGTCTGCGCGACTATGC
>DEKO01000096.1:576-722 GCA_002353885.1 Porphyromonadaceae bacterium UBA2720 | reverse complement strand
TATGGCGGCGAGACGGGCTTCCAGAGCCGGTCGGTGCTGCTGCCGGAGTATGCTACGGCGGCCTTTAACCTCAACGACCCGAAGAAGGTGTCGAACATCGTGGAGACCGACGACGGCTACCACATCATCCAGCTCATCGAGAAGCG
>DEKO01000096.1:0-559 GCA_002353885.1 Porphyromonadaceae bacterium UBA2720 | reverse complement strand
CGCGGCGACCGCATCAACACGCGCCACATCTTGCTGCGCCCGAAGGTGAGCGACAAGGACCTGACCGACGCCATCACACGCCTGGACTCGGTGCGCACCGAGATCAAGAACGGTAAGTACACCTTCGAGCAGGCCGCGCTGTATATCTCGCAGGACAAGGACTCGCGCAACAACAATGGCATCATGCTCAACGAGAAGACGCACAGCAACCGCTTTGAGATGGCTGACCTGCCCAGCGAGGTGGGCAAGCTCATCGACAAGATGCAGGAGGGCGAGATGAGCGAGCCGTTTGTGATGAAGAATCCGCAGACGCAACGCGACCAGGTGGCCATCGTGCGCCTGCAGAAGCGCATCGAGGGCCACAAGGCTGACCTGGCTGAGGACTACCAGACGATGCGTGCGATGTATGAGAACCACAAGAAGGCTGAGATTATCGACAACTGGGTGAAGGAGAAGCAGAAGTCGACCTATGTCTACATCGAGGACAACTGGCGCGACTGCGAGTTCCGCTATCCGTGGATCAAGAAGTGAGAAGTTTTGGCCTTCGGCCGCTGTTGGC
>DEKO01000042.1 GCA_002353885.1 Porphyromonadaceae bacterium UBA2720 | reverse complement strand
TCCTTGCCCAGCAGGATGATGCCACCGCGAGGACCGCGCAGGGTCTTGTGGGTGGTAGAGGTCACGATGTGGGCATATTTCAGCGGGTTGTTCAGCAGACCGGCGGCGATGAGGCCAGCGGGGTGAGCCATGTCGATCATGAGCAGGGCACCCACCTTGTCGGCGATGGCACGCATGCGGGCGTAGTCCCACTCGCGGCTATAGGCGCTAGCGCCACCCACAATCAGCTTCGGGTGCTCGCGCAGAGCGACCTCCTCCATCATGTCATAGTCCACCTCGTTGGTGTCGGGGCGAACGTTGTACTCGCACTGCTGGAACACCAGGCCCGAGAAGTTCACTGGGCTCCCGTGTGACAGGTGGCCGCCATGAGCCAGGTTCAGACCCATGAACTTGTCGCCAGGCTTGAGGCAAGCCATGAACACAGCCATGTTGGCCTGTGCGCCCGAGTGGGGCTGCACGTTGGCATACTCTGCACCGAAGAGTTGCTTGATGCGGTCGATGGCCAGGTTCTCGGCCTCGTCCACACACTGGCAGCCGCCATAGTAGCGGTGGCCAGGATAGCCCTCGGCATATTTGTTGGTCAGGCAGCTGCCCATAGCCTGCATCACCTGCTCGCTCACGAAGTTCTCGCTGGCGATCAGCTCGATGCCGTGCAATTGGCGCTGATGCTCTTTCTCGATGATGTCAAACAATACTTTGTCTCTTTCCATGTCTTGTGATTATGTTATTAAAAGGTTGAATGTCCAAAATTCGCCGCAAAGGTAGTACAATTAATTGAGAATTGAAAATCGAGAATTGAAAATTATTGTTTTGTGCCTCGCTTTCGCACCGTCCAGCCGAAGTGGCCCAGCGCCTCGCCCAGGGTGTAATACTGGCCGTGGCAGTAGGTGATCAGGTCGGCGCGCTTGAGGTCCAGACGTCCTGTTTCGGGGTCTAGATACTCGTCATCGACGATGACGTTCAGCACTTGGGCGATGAACATGTCGTGGCTGCCCAGGCGCAGGATGTCCTGCACCTGACACTCCAGGCTCACGGGAGCTTCTTTAATATAAGGTGAACACACGGTCACACCCTGCACGGGCGTGAGCCCCATCTTGGCCCACTTGTCGCAGTCGCGTCCACTGCGCACACCGCACCAGTCGGTGGCACGTGCCAGCGCGCGGTTGGTCAGGTTGAGTGTGAACGCCATGTCGCGCTCAATCAGGTGATGGCTGTGCCGCTCGGGACGGATGGACACATAGCACATCACCGGGTCGCTGCACAGGGTGCCCGTCCATGCGGCGGTGAGCATGTTGTAGTCTTCGGGACTTGAGCCGCAACTCACCAGCAATGCCGGCAGCGGGTAGATCATGTTGCCCGGTCTCCAGTTCTGTTTCATGACGGCAAAAGTACTGAAAAAAACGCAGTCATGGTAAAAAAAACGGTTTTTCTTGCTCATATTTCCACTTTTAATCGTAATTTTGCGCTTTATTACCAATATTGTGTTATGGCCATAAGTTTTCGGTTGTCAGTGGTTGCAACACTACGACTAGGAACTAATAACAAAGAACTAACAAAACTCGACTATGAGTAAGATGAATAAGAAGAAAGCTGAGCGGGCTCGCCGCAATGCCAGGATTGTCAAGCGCATGTGGATGATTTTTGGCGGAGTGGTGGCCTTTGTGCTGTTGTTGTTTGTGCTGATGTATAATGGCGTCATCGGATATATGCCCGAGATTGACCAGCTGCGCAACCCCACCGACAAGTTCGCCTCGACAATCTATGCCGCAGGCGGTGAGGAGATGGGGCGTTACTATCGCAGCAAGGGCAACCGCGTCTATGTCGACTTCGACCAGCTCTCGCCGCATCTGCACGACGCACTGGTGGCCACCGAGGACGCGCGATTCGAGGAGCATTCGGGTATCGACGTCAAGGCGCTGGGACGTGCCATCGTCAAGCGCATCATCCTGGGCCAGAAGAGTGCCGGCGGTGGCTCGACCATCACACAGCAGCTGGCCAAGCAGCTCTATTCGCCCGAGTCGAGCAACATCTTTGAACGCGCATTGCAGAAACCCATCGAGTGGGTCATAGCCATCAAACTGGAGCGCTACTACACCAAGGACGAGATTGTCAAGATGTACTTCAACCAGTTTGACTTCCTGAACAATGCGGTGGGCATCAAGACCGCAGCGATGGTCTATTTCGGCAAGGACCCGTCACAGCTCAACCTGCAAGAGTCGGCCACGCTGGTGGGCATGTGCAAGAATCCCAGTTACTACAATCCGCTGCGACATAGCGAGCGCACCCGAGAGCGCCGCAATGTCGTGCTCGACCAGATGGTCAAGGCGGGATACCTCAGCGCTGCCGATGCCGAGACGGCCAAGCAGACACCCTTGGTGCTGTCCTATCACAAGGTTGACCACAACGATGGTCTGGCACCCTACTTCCGCGAGGAACTGCGCCGCGTGATGATGGCCAAGAAACCCGACCCGAAGAACTACCCGTCATGGAATCGTCAGGCCTATGTCGACGACTCGACAGCATGGGAGGTCAACCCGCTGTTTGGATGGTGCAACAAGAACACCAAGGCCGACGGGACACACTACGACATCTATAGCGACGGACTCAAAATCTACACCACCATCGACGAGCGCATGCAGAAGTATGCCGAGCAGGCGGTCAAGCAACACATGAGCAAGACGCTGCAACCCGCATTCTTGCGCGAACGCGGTGGAACCAAGAACCCCTATACCAACAACCGCGGAGAGCTGAGTGAGGCCGGCAAGCAGGCGCTCATCAACCATGCCATCAAGCGAACCGAACGCTATCGTGCTCTCAAGGCCCAAGGCATGAGCGAGAGCGAGATCATGAGCAACTTCCGCCAACCTGTGCAGATGAAGTTGTTCAGCTACAGCGGCGACTATGAGACCAAGATGACCCCCTACGACTCGTTGCTCTACACCAAGTCGTTCTTGCGGTGCGCCATGATGTCGATGGATCCTGTCACAGGGCATGTCAAGGCCTATGTGGGAGGCCCCGACTTCAGGTTCTTCAAGTATGACATGGTGTCGACAGGCCGCCGGCAGATTGGATCGACGGTCAAGCCATTTGTCTATTCCAAGGCCATCAACGACTTCGGACTCACGCCATGCTCGATGCGACCCGGTGGAGCCCCCAACATCCATTGGCACAACCAGTTGTGGAACCCCAAGGGCGTGGGCGGAACGATGACACTCAAGCAGGCGTTGACCCACTCGACCAACTCCATCTCGGCAGGATTTATGCGAGGCACACGCCCCAACTGGATTGAGGAGCGTGGTTATCCGGTCTACTCGCCCTCTGAGCTTGCCAAGTGGATGCACAGCTTTGGCATCACGAGTCACCTTGAGCCAGTCCCGTCGCTCAGCCTGGGCATCAGCGAGATCACCGTGCGTGAGATGGTGGCGGCCTATTCGGCGTTTGCCAATGGCGGCATGCGAGTCGAGCCCATCTATGTCACGCGCATCACCGACAACAAGGGCAACGTCGTGGCCGAGTTCACCGCGCAGCAGAAGGAAATCATGAGTCAGGACACCTACTTGAAGATGCTGTCGATGCTCATGAGTGTGGTTGACCATGGTACGGGCGCGAGGTTGCGCTCGCAGTATGGCATCCGAGCCGAGATGGGCGGCAAGACAGGTACGACCAACTTTAACAGCGACGGCTGGTTCATGGGCTTCACCCCCGAGCTGGTGACAGGTGTCTGGGTTGGTGGCGAAGAACGATACATCCACTTTGTCAGCACAGCCATGGGACAGGGTGCTGAGGCGGCACTCCCCATCCTGGGATTGTTCATGAAGAGCGTCTATGCCGACAGCCAGCTGCCCTACGACCAGTCCACTAAGTTTGTCTTCCCCAAGGACTTCAGCGAGTGCGGCGACGAACTGGGGCCGGTGGGCTATGGTGGAGGTGGCAACCGCGGTGGCGGCGGTGGCGGCGGCAATGGTGGCGGTGGCCACGAGGTTGTCGTTGAGGGTGTCTTTGACTGATCACGTTTGGGGTGAGACGATTGTCGACAATCGTGATATTCGCACTGCTGGCTCTGCTCTCGTGGGGCCAGCGTGTTGACTATGGTGCAAGGATGAGCAAGGCTGGACTGGTGGACCTGTCCACGCTGGGGCCTGGCATCACCATCTGCCTGAAGTATGCCACCACCGACAACTTCACCCACAAGAACATGTATGGTGACTTCCGGTGCGCCTATCTCATCAAGCCGGCTGCCGAATCGTTACGCAAAGCATTGAAGCAGCTCCGTGCCATCAATCCCGACTATGGCTTCATCATCTATGATGCGGCGCGGCCGTTGAGTGTGCAACAGAAGATGTGGAATGCCGTGCGCGGCACAGTGGGGCAGCGCTATGTGGCGCCGCCACGGCGTGGCGGGCCGCACAACTATGGCGTGGCCATTGACATCAGCCTCACCTACAAGGGCCATCCCATGGACATGGGCACACCATTTGACACCTTTACCACCGACGCACACATCACCAACGAGCCGCTGCTGGTCAAGCAGGGCCGCATATCACAGCAAGCGATGAGAAATCGTCAACTGTTGCGCAAGGTGCTCACCGACAATGGCTTCATGACCTATAGCCGCGAGTGGTGGCACTTTGAGCGCTATCGTGTGGGCTATGCTCGCAAGCACTTTGCCTTGCTCAACTTCTGAGCTGTCTCAGCTTCTCCTTCAGCAGGTCCATTCCGGCAACTGCTGTGGTCTGGATGTGTTCAAATCCTCTGACCATCGTGTCATCAAACGTGCCGGGGTCAATCAGAAAGCAGGGAGTGCCCTTGGGCACATGGCGCAGCAGTGTGGCCGCAGGATAGACCACCAGCGACGTGCCTATGACAACAAAGATGTCGGCTTGCTGCACAATCTGGGCGGCAAGACTCATGTTGGGCACATTCTCGCCAAAAAACACGATAAATGGCCGCAACTGTGAGCCGTCGGCGGCCTTGTCGCCGATGGCTATGGCTTGGTCCAGCGGACGATCAACGACGCACTTGGGGTCGTTGGGGTTCATTGAACTGGTAGCTTTGGTCAGCTCGCCATGCAAGTGCAGCACATGCGTCGAGCCGGCCCGCTCGTGCAGGTCGTCGACGTTCTGTGTGATGATGGTCACTTGATAGTCTCGCTCTAGCTCGGCCAGCACTTCGTGGGCATGGTTGGGCCGGACGGTGAGCAGGTTGCTGCGTCGGGCGTTGTAGAACTCGAGTACACGCTCACGGTTGCGCCGATAGCCTTGGATGCTGGCAAGCTCCATCACATCGTATTGTTGCCACAGGCCGTCAGTGTCGCGGAATGTCGACAATCCGCTCTCGGCCGAGATACCCGCGCCTGTCAATATCACTAGCTGTTGCATGATGTTGTTCGATTTCTGTTTGTAGGGCATTATGTTACATCGGGTCGACGTCGTAGTAGAGACGCACCGACTTCATGCGGCCGTCCAACTCGAGCATCTGCTCATAGAGTTGGCGCAGCACAGCCTTTACCTTTGTCATCGAGGCCTGCGTCTCGATCTTCATCACAATCTGGCGAATGTAGAGGTTCTGCACACGAGACACCATGGGGCGCTCGGGGCCCAGAACACGGCTTCCGAAGCTCTGGCGCAACAAGCTGGCATAGCGCACGGCCACCTCGCCCAGCACAGCGTCGTCGCGGTGCTTGAGATAGATGTTGATCAACCGGACAAATGGCGGATAATTGAACCGTTGCCGCTCGGACAGCTCGTGTTGGTAGAAGCCCTCGTAGTCGTGGCGCTCGACAAAGCCGATGACAGGGTGGCTGGGGTCGCTGGTCTGGAGAATCACCTGGCCCTGCTTGTGCGCACGGCCAGCACGGCCGGCAACCTGCTCGAGCATGTCGAAGGCACGCTCGTGCGAACGGAAGTCAGGAAAGCTGATCATCGTGTCGGCATTCAGCACGCCCACGATGCTCACGCGGTCGAAGTCCAGACCTTTGGTTACCATCTGCGTGCCCACCAGGATATTGGTCTTGTGGGCCGAGAAGTCGTCGATGATGCGGTCGTAGCTCGACTTGCTGCGTGTTGTGTCCAGGTCCATGCGCGAGATTTTCTCACCCGGAAAAGCCGCGTCAACCTCGTCTTCAATTCGCTCGGTGCCGTAGCCCACAATCTCGATGCCGGGCATCTGGCATGCTGGACAGATGTTGGGCAGACTCAGCGTGTAGCCGCAGTAGTGACATGAGAGTGAGTGGGTGAACTTGTGGTAGGTGAGCGACACGTCACAGTTCTCGCACTTGGGCACCCAACCGCACTCTTTGCAACGCACCATGGGAGCATAACCCCGGCGGTTCTGGAACAGGATGACCTGCTCGTCGGCCTTGAGTGCGCGGCGGCAGTCGTCGATGAGCTCTTGCGAGAACAGGCCGCGCATCTCGCGCTTGCGGCGAGCCTGTTTGGTGTCGATGACCTTGACGTGTGGCATCTCGATGCCCTCATAGCGAGTGAGCAACTGCACTAGGCCATACTGGCCCTGGCATGCACGATAGTACACACCGATGTCGGGTGTGGCACTGCCCAGCAAGGTCTTGGCACCATGCATCTGTGCCAGCATGATGGCGGCATTGCGGCCATTGTAGCGTGGGGCAGGGTCTTGCTGCTTGTAGCTCGTGTCGTGTTCCTCGTCCACGATGACAAGCCCCAGTTGGGCGTAAGGCAGAAACACGGCCGACCGCACGCCGATGACCACGCAGGGATCGTTGCTGGTGAGCAGGCGCCGCCAGATGTCGACGCGCTCGTTGTCGCTGAACTTGCTGTGGTAGATGAGCAGACGGTCGCCGAACACGGCCTTCAGGCGCCGGGTGAGTTGGGTGGTCAACGCAATCTCGGGGACAAGATACAGCACTTGCTTGCCCTGGTTGAGGGCGTCCTCTATCAGGTGCATATAGATGCTGGTCTTGCCGCTGCTGGTCACTCCGTGCAGCAAGGTGATGGCCTTCTGCTTGAAACACTCGTGCACCTCGTTGTAGGCACGGCGTTGCTCTTGGCTCAGGGTGGGAGGGTCTGACAGTTTGTTGCCCAGCACGGCAAACCGGTTGATGGCACGTTTGTAGGTCTCGAAGATGCCGCGCGCAACGGCTGCGCTGAGCACGGCTTGGCTCACATCGGCTCGCTTGAGCAGCGATTCTTTGCTCACCTCCAGTGGCTCGTCGCGACCCATCCAGTGCGACAGGTCCAGATAGGCCATGAGCAGCTGCTCCTGCTTGCGTGCGCGTTGCACCAGGTCGAAGTACTCGTGCATCTTCTGCTCGTCGCCGTGGCTGCACTTGAGGCGGACGCAAGTCTCGGTCTTGGGCCGATAGTTGTCGACCACACGCTCGCTCACGCGGATGGCCTCGCGGTCAATCAGGCGGCTCACCGTGTGCTCAACATTCTTGAAGCCTGTGGCTGTCGACAATTCGGTGATCTGCACGCGTCCGCGCTGTGCCGTGAAGTCCAGGACCACCTTCTCGCGGTCGCTCAGCGAGCCTGGAGTCTCCTCCTCAAAGTCGGGGTTGACAGTGATGTAGGTTTCGCTCTCGACCTTGAGCCCGCTGGGCAGAGCGGCCTTGTAGACTTCTCCCATCGAGCACAGGTAGTAGTTGGCTATCCACTCCCAGAACTTGAGCTGGGGATGGCGCACGATGGGCTGCTGGTCAAGCACGCTCATCACCTCCTTGACCTCATAGCCTTGCGGGGCACGGTCGTGCAGCATCACCACGATGGCGGTGTAAATCTTCTTGCGGCCGAAAGGCACCAGCACACGGCTGCCCACCTGGGGTGACAGGTGCGGCGGGATGCGGTAGGTGTAGGTCCCGGGTATCGAGAGAGGCAACAGGGCCTCAGCAAATTGCGGCATCGATTATAATGTATAATGAATGATGAATAATGAAT
>DEKO01000094.1:17745-23093 GCA_002353885.1 Porphyromonadaceae bacterium UBA2720 | reverse complement strand
GATTTTTGCTGCCAGGCGGGCGCAAGCACTTCGTGGTTATCACGAATTTTCGAATTGTCGATTCATTTGCGTGATATCTGGCTATCACGTTTTTTATCAAGAATTTTAGGAATTAAAGAATTATATCTGATTGATTTGCGTGAGATTTTTGCTGCCAGGCGGGCGCGAGCACTACGTGGCTATCACGATTATTTTAGCTTTAAGTTCTTGTTGGGACGCGGTATGGGGTGCCCCCAAGCCCCCCTATTCAATAAAGAATTAAGAAACAGCCAGGCAGCAAAATCTCATGCATATCCGCAGATGATGCAAATAAAATTCTTTAATTCCTATAATTCTTGATAAGAAACCCATCCTGGCAGCTATATCTGCCGCCCCTAACGGGGCCGCTATTGGCTAAAAGCAAAAAGCTGAAAGCTTTTTAAAGGGCTAAGAGCAAAAGCCAAAGGCTTTTTAAAAGGGGGTTGGGGGGAGTGTGCCGAAGAGGGCGGTGAGCTCTTGGAATCGGGCGAGGGTGGCGGGGCCGAACTTGGCCAGCGACTGGCCGACGCGCTCGAGCGTGCGGGCTGGCTCGCCCAGGTGGGTCTTGCTGAAGAACTTGTCGGCATAGCAGATGACTTTCTCCTCCATGGTCACCGGCAACATCTGACGGTGCGGCAGGGGCAGGTTCTGACTGATGATGTCGTCGAGCGACAGACCGGCGCCGGTGTGGCGCTCGCACACGAGGGCATGACGCGGCAAACCGTGCTGGCGCAGCATCTCGGCCCCAAGGATGCCGTGGCAGATGTAGGGCTCGGTGCCGTGGCAGTGGATGCCGGCGGCGTCGGTGCGGCAGATGCCGATATCGTGCAGCATGGCTGCCTCGCGCACAAAGTTGATGTCAAGCGGGTCGATGGCCGGATGCAGGTCGTTGTAGCGCACAGCCAGCCGCACGGCCAGGTCGGCCACCTGCCGGCTGTGGATGACCAGGGTGTCGTATAGTGGAGTGCCTGGTGAGTAATACTGCCTGATGAGATTGTCGATGTCTAACATGGGCGCAAAGTTAGTCTTTTTACTCGAAATTCTCAATTCTCAATTCTCAATTTTCAATTTTCAAGTAAAAAGATTAACTTTGCAGCCCAAAATAACAACCAGAACAATGCCACATAACAGCAAAGAAGAGAAACTCAAGGCGTTCGAGCGGCTGCTCGACGTGATGGACACGCTGCGCGAGAAGTGTCCCTGGGACCGCAAGCAGACCAACGAGAGCCTGCGCGAGAACACCATCGAGGAGACAATGGAACTGTCCGAAGCCATCCTCAACGACGCGCCCGACGAGATACGCAAAGAGCTGGGCGACGTGCTGCTGCACATCGTGTTCTATGCCAAGATTGGCGACGAGAAGGGACAATTTGACATTGCCGACGTGTGCAACTCGCTGTGCGACAAGCTCATCTTCCGCCACCCACACGTCTACGGCGACGAGGTGGCCCGGGACGCCGAACAGGTGCTGCAGAACTGGGAAATCATCAAGACGCGCGAGAAGGGCGGCAACAAGACCGTGCTGAGCGGTGTGCCTCATACCCTGCCCTCGCTCATCAAGGCCGAGCGCATCCAGGAGAAGGCCGCCAATGTGGGCTTCGACTGGGAGCAACGCGAGGATGTGTGGGACAAGGTCAAGGAGGAGCTGGCCGAGGTTGAGGCCGAGATGCGCCGTGGCGATGTGAAGGACGAGGAGAAGGAGTTTGGCGACCTGCTGTTCAGCATCATCAATGCCGCCCGACTCTATGGAGTGCGTCCCGACAATGCCCTGGAGCGCACCAACCGCAAGTTCATCGCCCGCTTCAACTACATCGAGGCCAAGGCCAAGGAGCAAGGGCGCCACCTGCGCGACATGACCCTCGCCGAGATGGATGCCCTGTGGAACGAAGCCAAGGAATTCCAACGCCAGCACCCCACCCCATCGGCCGATGAACAATCTGTTTGACACTCCGACAGCCATCAAGCTGAGCCAGTATAACGCGCGCATCAAGCATGCTGTGGCCTATGCTCCCGACCTGCAAGGACAATGGGTGCTGGCCGAGACCAGCGATGTGGCCGTCAGGCGCGGACACTGCTACCTGGAGTTGGTGGAGAAGGACCCCGACAGTGGCATGACCGTGGCCCGGGTGGGCGCAGTGATCTGGGCCAACACGTTCGCCTCGCTCAGTGCCCGCTTCCAGTCGGTGACGGGCAACGGCTTCGGCACAGGCATGAAGGTGATGGTGCGCGTCAATGCCAACTTCCACGAGCAGTATGGTCTGAAACTGATCATCACCGACATCAATCCCGAGTTCACACTGGGTGACATGGAGCGTCAGCGCCGCGAGATACTCAACCGACTGGCCAACGAGGGCTTGATTGAGCGCAACCGCCGCCTGCCTTGGCCTGATGTGCCCCAGCGCATCGCTGTCATCTCGGCCGCCGGTGCCGCCGGCTATGGCGACTTCACCGACCAACTGGCCAACAACCCCTATGGCCTGAAGTACTACACTTGCCTGTTCCAGGCGATGATGCAAGGTGTCAACACTGTGCCCAGCGTGTTGTCCGCCCTGGACCGCATCGAGCAGGTGATTGACCTGTTTGACTGCGTTGTCATCATCCGTGGCGGCGGCTCGACCACCGACCTCAACTCGTTTGACAACTACGACCTGGCCCGTCGCATCGCCGAGTTTGCCATTCCGGTGATTGTGGGCATCGGCCATGAGCGCGACGTGACGGTGCTCGACTATGTGGCGGCCATGCGTGTCAAGACGCCCACCGCCGCGGCCGAGTGGCTGATTGGGCGCGGCACTGACGCACTGGCCCATCTGGCCGAGCTACGCACCACCGTGGTGAGCACAGCGCGCGACATGGTGTCGCGCTACCGCGAGCAACTGGTGTACTACAACAGCCTCATCCCCTCGGCGGCACGGCGCATCGTCGACACCAGCCGGCTGCGTCTGAGCCATCTGGCCAGCACCATCCCGCAAGTGGCGAGCAACCGGCTGACTGGGGAGCGCACACGCCTGTCACATCACCTTGACACCATTCAGGCCACCCTGTCCATCCAACTCGAGCGTCAGCGTCAGCGCCTAGTCGCCTTGACCGACAAGGTGACCTTGCTCTCGCCCGACAACACGCTGAGCCGCGGCTACGCCCTGGTGAGCTGTGACGGCAAGGTGGTCACCGATGCCTCGCAACTGCATGCCGGCAACCAAATCACAGTGCGCCTGCGCGACGGCCAGGTGAACGCCAGTGTGGATGGTTGACGTTAGCCCTTTAAAAAGCTTTCAGCTTTTTGCCTTTAGCCCTTTAAAAGCCTTTGGCTTTTGCCTTTGGCCCTTTAAAAAGCTTTCAGCTTTTTGCCTTTAGCCAATAGCGGGCCGACAGGCCCAAATGGCTGGCCGACAGGCCCAAACAGCGGCCGAAGGCCCAAAAAGAAATAGAAAAAATTGAATAAAATGGAAGAAATCACTTACACCCAAGCAGTCAACGAGCTTGAAGAGCTGGTCAAGAAGATGCAAGACCCCAATTGCAGCATCGACAACCTGAGCCAATACACTAAGCGCTGTAAGGAATTGCTGGACCTGTGCCGCCAGCGGCTCACCGCCACCGACGAAGAGCTCAAGCGCATTCTTGACGACATGACCGATTGACAGCATGCACGCCTCACCTGACACCGAGCGACAAAGCATCGTCGGCACACTGACGATGTGGTTGCTGACCCAATGCAAGCAGCATCGCACAGTCATCCTGTCGACCCTGATTGCAGGGCTGGCGGCTCACTTGTTCTTCTTGTCGCAGAAGTTGGTGACGTTCGACGACTCACTGTTCACCTACGGGCACACCGTCTCGTCGGGCCGTTGGGGCCTGGGCATACTCAAACTGCTGGTGCCCCCTTGCTCCATGCCGTGGTTCCATGGCATGGCGTCGCTGTTGCTGATGTCGGCAACGATGGTGACACTGGTCAAAATCTACAACATTCAAGACAACATTGGGCGCGTGCTGCTGCCGGCAGTGGTAATCACCAGTGCCGTGCACACGAGTATATTCCTGTTCATGTTCACCAGCACACCCTATGCCCTGGCCATCTTGCTGGCCACGCTGTCGGTCTACCATGTGCTGCGCCCTGGGCACCGAGCACTGGCATGGGCCTGTGTGTGCTTGATCCTGTCGCTCAGCATCTATCAAGTCTACCTGCTGCTTGCCGTGGCACTGTTGCTGGTGGCGCTGAGCCTCAGGCTGCTGGACAAGCGCGACATCTCGCGTGCCGACCTGCTGCGCTGGTCGCAACGTCTGGGCCTGTATCTGTTTGTGTCGCTGGCCGCCTACCTGGCCATTGCCCTAGTCGGCATCGCGCTCAAGGGAGGCATGGGCGCCTCAAACTATGGCTATGCCGTGAGCACCGATAATCCCGTTGCTCTATCCGAGCACTTCACGGGCGTTTTCACTCGCTTTGCGGACCTGTTCACACAGGGTAAACTGGGACTAATCAACACCCCCCTGTCGGTAGTGCTCCACTTGGTGCTGATGGTCACGTTGCTGGTGGTGGTGCTGTGCCGTCAGTGGCGGCAGGGATCGAAATGGCGCATGGCTGTCCAAGCTTTGTTGTTGCTGGTGGGCCTGCCCGCAACCATCAACTTCTGCTGGCTGCTGTTTGCTCCGGAGCACTGGAACACGCTCACAGTCTATCCGTTTGTCGCCATCTATGTCCTGGCTGCCGCTCTGCTCAAGTTATGCGACCGTCACCGATGGGTATACGACTTGATTGCCTTGTGCCTGGCGGGCATCACCATCAACGACATCTACTATGACAACCGCACCTACCTGCAGGTGCATCAGCAGAACGTCAACACCTTTGCATTCTACAGTGGCCTGGCCACGCAGGTCAAGCTTCTGCCCGAACTCAACGCGCATTCACGCCTAGCACTCATCGGCCATGCCAGCCATCTGGTCTATGACAGCGACCAGGGCTTCGGCTACAACGAGACTCGTGGAGCAGCGAAACTGATCAACAGCTACTCACGCGGCCATTACATCAAGACACAGATAGGATTTGACATTCCCATCCTGACTGCCAGCGAGCCCGAATATCAGCGGCTGGCCAATGACCAACGGGTGCAAGCCATGCCGGCCTACCCCTTCGACGGCTCGATTCAAGTTATCGACAGTGTGATTGTGGTGAAGTTGGGCGAGCCCTGACAGAATGGCTAGACCTTAGACGTCAGTCGCTAGACTTTAGTTGCAGCCACGACTAGAGTCTAAGGTCTAAAGCCTAAAGTCTATATATAAAAAAAAGTCCCAGCAGGTTGCCGAGACTGTGGGTGATGACGGATTCGAACCGCCGACCC
>DEKO01000094.1:15330-17731 GCA_002353885.1 Porphyromonadaceae bacterium UBA2720 | reverse complement strand
GCTCTGAACCAACTGAGCTAATCACCCCCCCACAAAAATTATGAAACGATTACTACTTATCCTATTTGTGGGTGCTACCTGATTCGAACAGGTGACCTCATCCCTGTCAAGGATGCGCTCTAAACCAGCTGAGCTAAGCACCCCTTTCGTTGAAAGGCGGTGCAAAGGTAGAACAAGTTTTTGACACGGCAAGCACTTTCACCGATTTTTTCACAACCATTAACACAACTGAGCGCTTTTCTGGGTCTGAGACATCTTTTTTCAGATATTTTGCGCCACATATGGGCCGATTGCAGAGTTTCTTGTAACTTTGGCTTTCGCCTAAGTTACTCTGGTCTCGGAAATGCTCAAAATTATTTTTGGCATTTCGCTCGACTTTTCGTAATTTTGTGCCGTCATTTAACCCAACACCTAATATAATAATTGTCATGAACGAACTGACCGCACTGACTGCCGTGTCGCCCATCGACGGGCGCTATCACAGCAAGACCCAATCATTGTCGCAATACTTCTCAGAAGCCGCACTCATCCGCTATCGGGTGAAGGTGGAGGTGGAATACTTCATCGCCCTGTGCGAGTTGCCACTGCCGGCGCTGAAGGACGTCCCCAGTGCCACAGCCGAACAGTTGCGTGACATCTACCGCAACTTCACACTGGCCGACGCCCAGCGCGTCAAGGACATCGAAGCCATCACCAACCACGATGTGAAGGCTGTTGAATACCTGCTCAAAGAGAAGTTCGACACAATGGGCCTGAGCCAGTACAAGGAGTTCATCCACTTCGGGCTGACGTCTCAGGACATCAACAACACATCGGTGCCCATGAGCATCCAGGATGCCTTGCGCGAGCAGACCATCCCCCAACTGCAGCAGGTCGTCGACTGGCTTAACGAGCATGCCGAGACCTGGCACAACGTGGCCATGCTGGCCAAGACCCACGGTCAGCCTGCATCGCCCACCCGCCTGGGCAAGGAGCTGCGCGTGGTGGCCTATCGTTTGGAAGAACAATTGAAGCAGCTGCAGGCTGTGCCCATCAGCGGCAAGTTTGGCGGTGCGACAGGCAACTTCAACGCCCACCTCATCGCCTATCCCGACCACGACTGGCGCGCGTTTGCCAACGACTTCTTGCGCAACCATCTGGGCATCGAGCGCGAGCAGTGGACCACCCAAATCAGCAACTACGACAACCTGGCCTCGCTGTTTGACGCCCTCAAACGACTAAACACCATCCTCATCGACCTGGACCGCGACATCTGGATGTATATCTCGATGAACTACTTCAAGCAGAAGATCAAGGCCGGCGAAGTGGGCTCAAGCGCCATGCCCCACAAGGTCAACCCCATCGACTTTGAGAACAGCGAGGGCAACCTGGGCATTGCCAATGCCGTGCTCGAGCACTTGTCGCGCAAACTGCCCATCTCGCGCCTGCAGCGCGACCTGACCGACTCGACTGTGCTGCGCAATGTGGGCGTACCGCTGGGGCACATGGCCATCGCTCTGGCCAGCACACTCAAGGGGCTGAACAAGCTCATCCTCAACGAGGAGGCCATCCATGCCGACCTGGACGGGCAGTGGAACGTTGTGGCTGAGGCCATCCAGACCATCCTGCGCCGCGAGGGCTATCCCAAGCCCTATGAGACACTGAAAGAGTTGACGCGCACCAACACCGTTGTCGATGCCGAAGCTATCGCCCGATTTATCGACACGCTGGCAGTGAGCGACGCAGTCAAACAGGAACTCAAGCGCATCACTCCCAGCAACTACACGGGATATTGATTCGATAATGTGCTGCCGGCAATACCCAACAGCCAGAGCCGACTGAAGACAACAAGCGCGGGTATGGATTTACTTCCATGCCCGCGCATACCCTATCTTAAGCATCACTACTGCCGCTTCAACACGACGTGCAAGGAGACTCCACTAAATTGCAAGTCATAGGTCAGCGTACCCGTTGCTGAGTCGAAATGTCCATTTGACAGGCTGTCGATTCCATCCTCCCATCCCTGGCAGTAGCTAGACAAGAGCGTGACATTGCCATCATTGTCGACACGCAGATAACCTTCCATCCGATACACGAAACCATAGCCTCTAATTTGGTCAAAATATCCAGCAAACAGGTCGCGACAATAAAAGATGCCAGGCACAGTGTTGGCTAAAGTGATGCCGGTGCACTGCGTAGTCTTACCATACTGCTCAGCCCGTTCGGCGTAGGTGCTGGCTATGTAGGTCGACGCCTCCATGTCAGTATTATAGGTCCCAGCCATATCAACCGTCACACTCGCATCATAGACCGATGAAGCTTTGCCCAGCATGGCGTTGATGATGCTGTTCACATCGCCCACATCGGGCGCGCCATCGCGGTTAACATCGGCATTGGCCAGCACTAGCGGGTCGCTGACCTT
>DEKO01000094.1:0-15267 GCA_002353885.1 Porphyromonadaceae bacterium UBA2720 | reverse complement strand
TCCATCAGCATTTTCCAGGACATCGATGTGCTCAAACCCATTCCAAGGCATGAAACTCTGATAGAGCGACAGCGCTGTGTTGGGCACGACCAAGCGACATGTAGTCATATCAACCCCAGCCCCCGTATAGTGGAACATCCTATTATTCAGACAGGCTGCATAAGACGTAAAGTTGTCAATCAACGACACCACCATCTGAACTCCTGCTCCATCCAGCGCCCCGGGATCGATAGACCTCACTGTTGCCGGAATGGTAAAACCAGTCAATCCATCACACTCACCGAATGCAGAATATCCAATGGTTGTCACCCCAGTTGGGATGACGACATGTCCTGTCAATCCTGAGCATTGATAGAATGCCCAGTGGTCAATCTGCTTGATTGTGCCTGGCAACAGCAGTTCACCGGTGAGGCCACTGCAACCCTGAAAAGCCTCCTCCCCGATGGCTGTGACCGTATAGGTCACCCCATCATGCGTCACTTGCTCGGGCAAAGTGAGCTTGCCCGTAAGGTTGGCATAGGATGTGTAATTAGTCTCTGGAATATTAGGATCTTGTTCTTTGGTCACTGAGACAGTGGCAGCGTCTTCCTCATTAATTTTGTAGGCAATGCCATCGACCTTGAAGTCGTAGAAGTCCTCGGCAGTTGCCGCCAGCGACATCAACACGACCATGCATACAGTTATAAAATAATTTCTCATCTTGCATTCGATTAATTGTTTGACAAAATCACCGTACAAAAATACGCAACAAATCTCAAATATGCAAGTTATGTGCACAGGAAACAGCGCTTAGATATTAAAAAAGACTAAAAAAGGCGTTTGCCGTGCAATTTAGTGGGCATTTTATCGTAAATTTGCAAAACGAATTCTGCACACGACATCGCAAGTCAAACCAGAGCAAAATGACAGAAGGCCGCGAGGCCGGGTTATTATATATTTAATGTACAAAACACTAACCGCAATTCATTCGTTATGGACGAGAATCTAGAAAAGAAACCGAAACGCCCCCGTATCGGTGAGGCTAAGTCTATCCCCGAGAGCACAGGCGACAGTGGCCGCTACGAGAAGGTCGACTACGAACACGAGTCACAACAAGCACGAAACGAGCAAACAGAAGAAGGCTATCAACCCCACTATCAGGGTGGTTATCAACAGCGCGGCTATCAGCAGCGCGGATACCAGCAGCGTGGATACCAGCAGCGCGGCTATCAGCAGCGTGGCTATCAGCAGCGCGGCTATCAGCAGCGTGGATACCAACAACGTGGATATCAACAAGGATACCAGCAACAGGGCTATCAAGCCAACTATGACCAGCCAATGGCCAACGAGCCCATGAGCGAGAATGACATGCAAGGTCAGCAGGGCGGCTACCAGCCTCGTCAGCAAGGCGGCTATCAGCCTCGTCAGCAGGGCGGCTACCGTCAGCAAGGAGGTTACCGCCAACAACAGGGCGGCTACCGCCAGCAAGGTGGTTATCGCCAACAGCAAGGCGGCTACCGTCAGCAGGGTGGTTACCAGCAGGGCGGCTATCCCCAGCAGGGTGGTTATCGCAAGCCTCGCAAACAGCGCAAGCCGGCCGGTCCGCGCCCGCAGATGCGCTTTGTGCCCCGCCCCAAGCCTGTGGAATATGAAGAGCCCATCATCGACCCCAACATGGAGGTTCGTCTGAACAAGTTTATGGCCAATGCCGGCGTGTGCTCGCGCCGTGAGGCCGACTTGCTCATCCAGAACGGTGAAGTCAAGGTCAACGGCGAGGTCGTGACCGAACTGGGCGTGAAGATCACCCCCAAGGATATTGTGGAATATAACGGCAGCACCGTTGCCACCGAGAAGAAGTGCTACATCCTGCTCAACAAGCCCAAGAACTGCGTCACCACCAGCGATGACCCCAATGGCCGCAAGACAGTGATGGACCTGGTCAAGGGTGCTTGTGAGGAGCGCATCTATCCTGTTGGTCGTCTTGACCGCAACACCACTGGCGTGCTGCTGCTGACCAATGACGGCGACCTGGCCTCGAAGTTGACACATCCCAAGTATGTGAAGAAGAAAATCTACCAAGTGTGGACCGACAAGCCCATCAGCGAGGAAGACATGCAACACATCGCCGATGGTGTGGAGCTGGACGACGGCCCCATCCATGCCGATGCAGTGAGCTATGTCTCGACGACCGATCGCAAGCAGGCCGGCATCGAGATTCACTCGGGCCGCAACCGTGTGGTTCGCCGCATCTTTGAGTCGCTGGGCTACCGCGTGGTCAAGCTTGACCGTGTCTACTTTGCCGGTCTGACCAAGAAGAATCTGGCTCGCGGCCGCTGGCGTTATCTGACCCAGGAAGAGGTCAACTACTTGCGTCAAGGTTCATTTGAATAAATTTATAGTAGGCCGAGGCATGCCTCGGCTTACACACAACTCTGAAAAAAGAAAGATAGAAATCATGGCATTGAAAAGAACGAAAATCGTCGATATCTTCTCGCCCGAACTGGTGGGCGAACAAGTGTGCGTAAAGGGCTGGGTCCGCACCCGCCGCGGCAACAAACATGTGCAGTTCATCGCACTCAACGACGGTTCGACTATCAAGAACCTCCAGATTGTCATCGACCTGGAGAAATTCAGTGACGAGGAGCTCAAACCCATCACCACTGGTTCAAGTTTGCACGTCGAGGGCACACTCGTTGCCTCGCAGGGCAAGGGGCAGTCGGTCGAGGTGCAGGCCCAGACCATCGAAGTCTATGGCACAGCTGACCCCGACGAGTATCCACTGCAGAAGAAGGGACACACGCTGGAGTTCCTGCGTGAGAAGGCTCACCTGCGCATGCGCACCAACACCTTCGGAGCTGTGTTCCGCATCCGTCATCACCTGGCCTTTGCTATCCACAAATTCTTCAACGACAAGGGCTTCTTCTACATGAACACGCCGCTCATCACCGCCAGCGACTGCGAGGGTGCAGGCGACATGTTCCAAGTGACGACGCTCAACCTGGGTGACCTGCCCAAGAACGAGGACGGCAGCAACGACTACTCAAAGGACTTCTTCGGCAAGCCCACCAGCCTGACCGTGAGCGGCCAGCTTGAGGGCGAGCTGGGAGCGACTTCGCTGGGCGCCATCTACACTTTCGGTCCCACATTCCGTGCCGAGAACAGCAACACTCCCCGCCACTTGGCCGAGTTCTGGATGATTGAACCCGAGGTGGCGTTCAATGACATCACCGACAACATGGACCTGGCCGAGGAGTTCATCAAGTATTGCGTGCAGTATGCACTGGACCACTGCAAGGACGACATCGAGTTCCTGAACCAGATGTACGACAACACGCTCATCGACCGCCTGCAAGGCGTGCTCAAGCAAGACTTTGTGCGCCTGACCTACACCGAGGGCATCAAGATTCTGGAGCAGTCGGGCAAGAAGTTTGAGTTCCCTGTCAAGTGGGGTGTCGACCTTCAGAGCGAGCATGAGCGCTACCTGGTCGAACAGCACTTCAAGCGCCCAGTCATCCTCACCGACTATCCTCGCGAGATCAAGGCCTTCTATATGAAGCTCAATCCGGACAATAAGACCGTAGCCGCAGTTGACTGCCTGGTTCCGGGCATCGGCGAAATCATCGGCGGAAGCCAGAGAGAGGACGATTACGCAAAACTCAAGGCCCGCATGGATGAGCTGGGCATGAAGGAATCCGACTACGATTTCTATATGGATCTCCGCAAGTACGGTTCCGTCCGTCATTCCGGCTTCGGTCTCGGCTTCGAGCGCCTCATCCTCTTCGTCACAGGCATGCAGAACATCCGCGATGTCATCCCCTTCCCACGCACGCCGAAGAACGCCAACTTCTAAGCACTGCTCCAACGCCCGTCCTTATTATATAATATAATGTACGCGCGAGACTCCGCCCTTCATGGGCGCCTGGTGTAGAGCTAAGAACCAGCCCTCCGGTATCATGGCGTCAAGCTGGCTGCAGAGGAAACTTGACAAAATAATAATTACATACATAAAACGGTGCAAACGTCCGTGGACAAATAGATGTGGCTTGAATAAGTCATGACAAAATCGGCAAAATCTCCCATAATCATGGCAGATAAAGCAAGAAATGATGAGATTTTTGAAAAAATATCTAATTTTATTTGCNNATCAAGGCCTTCTATATGAAGCAGAACGACGACGGCAAGACGGTGCGCGCCATGGATGTACTATTCCCACAGATCGGCGAGATCATCGGCGGCAGCGAGCGTGAGGAGAACTACGACAAGCTCATCGGCGAAATTGAGCGCCGCGGCATTCCAATGAAGGACATGTGGTGGTATCTGGAGACTCGCAAGTTCGGTACTGTGCCTCACGCAGGCTTCGGTCTGGGCTTTGAGCGTCTGGTCTTGTTTGTGACGGGCATGACCAACATCCGCGACGTCATCCCCTTCCCCCGCACACCCAACAACGCCGAGTTCTAAACCGTTGTTATCAAACTCAGACTGCGAATGGCGCGAGACAAATTTGCGCCATTCGCAGTTCGTTATTTTACTATAGTGGGTTCTATAGACAGTTGAATCGTGATTACAGCAGGGCAGCAACCCCTAGCGTTCCGCCGATGACTAGGGCATAGCGGATGATCTTACCCAGGGCCATGGCCAGCACGGTGATGGGGATGTTGGCCCGCATCATGCCCAACACCACGGTTAGGGCACTGCCCAGCACAGGGACAAATGCAAAGAACGCCATCCACGCTCCACGTCCATGGATAAATCGCTCGGCACGGTCCAGCTTCTCGCGGCTGACATGGGCGTAGCGTTCAATCCACTCCATGTTGCCCAATGTACCAAGCCAGTAGCAGGTCATGCCACCTGCCACATTGCCAGCTGTGGCAGCGACCAGGCATAGCCAGGGATTGAGGTGCAGCGGCCCCACACAGGCAACAAGCACCGCCTCGCTGCTGAGCGGGATGATGCTACCGGCGATGAATGCCGAGACAAACATGCCCCAGTATCCCCAGTCGACAAAGAATTGCACAAATGCGTCCATAGCTTGCTTGGCCGCTGCAAACGGCCGCGCAAAGATACTAAAAAAAACTGCAAGCCCGAGTGGGGTCTGCAGTTTTTTGTTCTATCTAGCCGGCTTCGGTGTCACTTGACAGGAGCTTCGACCTTGCTGTTGCAGCAGTCGGCTTTTGCATTGTCCTTGCAGCATTCAGCCTTTTTGTCGCAGTCAGCCTTGCCCTTCATGTGGGGAGCTTTACCGTCCTCGTGCTTGGGACCGCGATGACGCATGCCCTTGTTGTCATGACCGCGCTCGGCGCGCTTAGCCTTGACCTGTTCAAACTTGGCCTTCTGCTCGGCAGTGAGCAGCTGCGCCACCTTGTTGTCGACCTCGTCCTGCTCGGCCTTCATGGCCTCGCGGCGAGCCTTCATGTCCTCGGGCTTAGGCTGCACTTGGTTGTCCTTGTCGGCACGTTTTTGCTCCATCTTTGCCTTCATCTTCTCGGCTTGCTCGGTGTAGATGGCTGCAATGGCGGTCTTCTGGTCGGGTGTGAGCGAGAGCTCCTTATCGAGCATAGCCACACGTCGCTCGATCATCTGTCCGGGGTTCATACCACCGTGGCGATGTCCACGGCCTTGGGGTTGTGCGCACACACTGGCCACAGCCAGGAGCGCTACCATGATTGCAAAAAATGTCTTCTTCATTGTTGTTTTGTTTAGTAAAGAAATGATGTTAGTTTGTCAAATGTCGACGCTGCAAAGTTAATGCCGTTTTTGCGACTGTGCAAGAAGTCAAAAGGGTGTTAGAGACCAATGCTTGCCAAACATTGACCAAGGGAGAAAAAGTATAGACCAAGGCATCGCCAGCCTATAGCCGAAAACGGCAGTCGAATGATTACAAGATGTTAAAATGGTACACTTTTTTGCTAAAAATGTCAGTAACAAAAGCAGAAACATCTCCAAATTGCAGAAATTTCAGTAACTTTGCATACATTAAACTCAATAGCATCATGGAGGTAAAGAAAGCTTTATTCATCTCGCAAGAGATAGCCCCCTATCTGGACGAGACCCCAATGTCGCTTTGGGGCCACGACTTGCCACAAGGCATCAAGGAACGTGGCGCCGAGGTGCGTGCGTTCATGCCCAAATATGGCTGCATCAACGAGCGCCGCAACCAGCTTCACGAAGTGTATCGCCTGTCGGGCATGAATATCATCATCGACGACACCGACCACCCACTCATCATGAAGACCGCCCCCCTGCCCCCCTCGCGCATCTCGGTGTTCTTCATCTTCAACGACGATTACTTCATCAGCGTGGGCCGCGACCAGAAAGTCAAGGAGCTACCCAAGGAGCCTGAGACACTCATGACTCCCGAGGTCAACCACGAACGCAGCATCTTTTACGTCCGTTCGGTCATCGAGGCGTTGCGCAAGCAGCGTTGGTCGCCCGACGTGATTCAATGCAGCGGCTGGATAACCGCTCTGGCGCCACTCTACATGCGCGAGCTGTTTCCCGACGATCCTTCGTTCCGCGAGGCAAAGATTGTGTATAGCCTGTGGGATGATGACTTCGGTGCGCCGCTCAACGAGCGCCTGGGCGAGTTGCTGGTTCAGGACGGCATCAACGAGGCCACAGTGCATGACATCATGGGTCAGCCCGTCGACCACACTGCACTGACCCGTCTGGCTCTCAAGCACTGCGATGCCGTGATGCAATGCAGCCCCAACATCAAGCCCGAAATTCTGCAGATGGTACAAGAGAGCGGTCTACCGTTCATGCCCTATCCCGGCGAGGAGAACAATGTCGAGGCAGTGGCACAATTCTATGAATCGCTATAAAATTCCGTTTTTATCGGCATCATGAAAAAAATCTTCAATACACTGCTTGTCCTGGCCGTTCTGCTGGGACTGCAGTCGTGCACCGACGAGACCATCGGCACATCGCTCACCGACACACGGTCGGCCATCATCGAGGACTCGTCGTTTGTCCTCACAGGCCACAGCGTGCTCAACCAGCGCGTCCAGGCGCGCACCAGCACCCAGTTGGTGGGTCTGCTCAAGGCCGACGGCTATGGCACGCTCAGCAGCGAGGTCGTGACCCAGTTCATCCCTGCTGCCCTGATCGACACCATGGGTGTGAGTAGCGAGATGATTGACTCATGCCGTCTGATGCTGGCCATCACCGGAGATGGCTTCACTGGCGACTCTAAGCCTCCCATGCGGCTGAAAGTGTATCGTCTGAACAAGCAGTTGCCGTCGCCACTTTACAGCGACTTCGACCCTACAGGCTACTATGACGAGGACGACCTGCTGGGCTCGACGGCCTATTCGCCCCTGTCGACCACCACGGTCTATCAAGAGAGCGGTGGCCAGACCTACTCGTACGAAGCCGTTTTTGTGCCCATGCCGGTGAGCCTGGCTCGCGATATCCACCAGGAGTATCGTCAGCATCCCGAGACGTTCAGTTCGCCCAGCGCTTTTGCCAAATTCTTCCCAGGCATCTACATCTGCAACAGCTATGGCAGCGGTCGCGTGATGAACTTCAACAAGACCGAGCTTCAAGTGTTCTACCGCAAGGCGTCAACCACAGTCAACGAGGTCGACACCATCACGAGCACCCGTTCGACCTACATGGCCGCCTCGCCTGAGACTTTGCAAGACAATATCATCACCCTTGACGTTGACGCATCGGTCAAGCAACGCATCGACGATGGACAAGCCATCATCGTCGCTCCTGCAGGCTATGAAGTGCAACTGCGGTTCCCCATCCAGGATATCATCGACAGTTTCAAGGCCAACGTTGGCGACGACCTGGGTGTGATCAACAAGTTGGAACTGACCATACCTGTCGAGGACACGGGCACAGCCTACAACATCAGCCCTCCGACCAACCTGCTCATGGTCAAGACTTCGCAGAAGGACAAGTTCATTGCCGGCGACAGCCTAACCAACAACAAGGACTCGTTCTATGCCGTCTACAGCAGCACCACACGCAGCTATGTCTTCAATGGTCTGCGCCCCTATCTGCTCAACATCATCAACAACCAGAACGGCGTAGCCACCGAGGATGACATCAACCTGACAGTGACTCCTGTGGACGTGACCACCTACACAACAGCAGCCACCTACTACACCGCAGCCCAGACAGTAGTGACTAAGATTGCCCCGCAGGTATCGACGCCAGCCATCGCTCGCCTGCGCCTGGACAAGGCCAAGGTTAAGATCACCTACAGCAAGTTGATGATGTAGCCCAACCGCTAACGAACGTTAAAATGCAAGGTGCTGCCAAAAATAATTCTCAATTCTCAACGCTCAATTCTTAATTATTTAGTACCTTTGCACCCGCAATGCTTGATGACGCATTGCATCAGCCGCAATAGCTCAGTTGGTAGAGCATTTCATTCGTAACGAAAAGGTCGCGGGTTCGAGTCCCGCTCGCGGCTCACGAGCATGACCGCTTTTCAGCACTGCCTGAAGAGCGGTCACTTGCTCTGCATAGAGCATCTAGTTGGTCTAGAAAACACCCTAAAAAAAGAAGACAATGATTGAGATCAGTGCACGAGACTTCATGGAGCGTCAGCCCACGTGGCCCATGGTGGCAACGACCGACCGCTATTACTTGGCCTTGTCGCGCCAACTGGCGCGAGCCTGGGACGACAGCCTGCTACTGGATGAGATTGACGACGAGACCCGCCGCGACGGGATTCTTGCCGTAGTGGGCTACTTCCAGGACATCGTGGCCGACGCCGGTCTTTGGCGAACTTTCACCCGCCTTCACTCACAACTGAACGGCTCCCCGCTACCCCACTACCAGCGCAGCGACGACTATGTGGACTATGAGCTCAATGTCGATGACCTGCGCACGGTGTTGCACTACACTTTGGGCCTGCATCATCACATCGCCCCTCAAGACCCACAGCTGCTGGCTCTGGCACAAGTGTTCTTCACGCTGCTCGACGAGGTCTATGTCACCGCTCCCGTTCCTGTCGACCTGCAACTCTTGCTCGACGTCGACCCCAATGACGAGAATGACGCCAACCGCACCTACGACCTCGCCTACTGGCTGTTCTGGAAGAGCTACCTGCTGCGACCATGGGCCGAAGCCGCAGCCAGTGCAGCACACGACGAGGCACAACGCATCATTGCCCAATGTGGCGATAGTGACGCCACCCCGCTGCTGCATGATTTGAACGATCGCATCATGTCCCGCACAGCAGCCGGTCCCCTCGCCTTGAGTGTGGGCCGCTGGATCGAGGAGATTATTGGTTGACGCTCTCAAGCCCCCCTACCCCCTAAAGGGGAAGCTAATGGCGTGAGCCATCGACGCGCTTTCGCTATTGAAAACAGCCTTTTTGGCATAAATGCAAACGTTTGCATAATATTTTTGCTGATTTTTCTGCCGTCCCACAGACACACATTATTAATAATAGCGACCTTTGTGAGCAGAAAAAACAATCAAAAATATTTTGCAAACAACTATGAAACAAGGATTTAGACTAGAAGCAAGAGTTTGGCGCAGCCTGCTGGTATTCCTATGCCTGCTGGCCACTACCACCGCCTGGGCTGACTATTACGTCGCCGGCGAGCCTTCATCAGTTTTCAGCGGCGGCTGGGATCCAGCCACTGTGAAAATGACACAAGTCGAGGGGGATGGCTATCTATTCCTAAAAGCCAATGTAGCATCAAACACGAACACCAAATTTAAGGTCACCAATGGCACGTGGAGTACATCATACCCTGCAAGTGACTTTGAGTACACGACTCAAGACAACGGCACTTTTGCCATCAAATTCAAAATTGATAATAATAATAACTATAGTGTCAATGCATATGTCATCACAACTTGGACCATCGCAGGCAACAATAGCTTGGGACTACTGACTGACGACTGGTCGCCAACAACGCCGGCTTACGACATGACTTCGACCGACGGTGTCAACTACACACTGACACTCAATGATGTCAACCTGTCTGCAGGTACTCAACAATATAAAGTGTGCGGAAACCATGCATGGGATGTCAGTGTCGGCAAAGGCACAGGCAATGCTACACTAAACATCCCTTCAGCTGGCACCTACGATGTCACATTCACATTTAATGTGAACACCATGGAGCTCAATGCCACGCTCAGCCCAGTGATAAACTCATTCTATCTGATGGACAACCACAGCGGCGCTTGGAATATCAACACAGGCACGGCATTTGCGGTGAACGGCACAAGTGCAACATTGAACGATGTTGAGCTAAGCTATGGCGACTACTTCTTCTTCAGCACAGCACAGGCTTCGAGTGCAGATGACTGGAGCAGCATTGCCCCCTATCGCTATGGGCCAAGCAGTGGCACCACCACAATGACCTCTGGCGAGCCATACACTGCCGCAACCGGCAATGACAATAGCTACCAGCCCGAGAAGTCGGGTGTGTGGTCGTTTGATTACAACTTGAGCGACAACCAGTGGACTGGCACGATCACTGCTGCCACAACCGGCACCAAGTGGTATCTGGTGGTCAGTGCTTCGGGTGGTGCCTACCTGTGGAACCATCCTTACGAGATGGAACAAAATGGTAGCACCTACACCTTCACCAAGGCAATGACTGCTGGTGACAACTTCATCTTTGCCCAGCAAGTGGGCAGCGACTGGAATAGTTCGATACGCTATACTTGCAATGGAAGTGCTGACGAAACCATCGTAGCCGGCACCACTTATACGGCTGCACGCCACGGACGCAAAGCTTACATCATCCCCACCAGCGGAAACTGGACCTTCACCTACAACTACTTGAGCGACGAGTGGAGCGCTACCTTCGAGTCAATCGATGCCAACACGGGCGAAATGTACCTCATTGGTCAGGCCAATGGCAACCCTTGGCAGGCTAATATGGGCATGAAAATGACAGCCTCTGACAGCAAATTCTCACTGAAGAATGTGCAGATTATAGCCGGTGCCGAGTTTGCCTTTGCCACCAAGCTGGGCGAGAACGAGGACGACTGGAGTGGCTTGAATCTCTATCGCTACACCTCAGAAGCAAGTGGCTCTACATTGCTGGTAACCAATGAGATGACCAACCAGGAGAATCCAACTCTGCTTGACCTTCAGGCACGCAATGGTGCCGACAAAAACTTTAAGATGCAGTCAACTGGGCGATACAATATTACCATCGACTGGGCCAATCCAAGTGCCCCCACAGTGACGATTGTCCGCCTGGGTGATGTCTACCCCGCACTATACTTGCTGGGTGGCCCCAAGGCATGGTCAGCAAGCGACGGCACTGAGTTCTACACCCCCGATGGCACGACGTATACGGCCAATATGACACTGGTTGCCGAGAGCACCTTCCAGTTCACAACTCAACTAGGTGAAAGTTATGATGCCATCACCAACTATCGTTATGGGGCCACCGAGACTGGGTTAGAGATTGGTGAGCACCAGCTCAACCAGGCACTTACCATCGCCAAAGGCTCTAACGACTTCGTGATGGCTACATCTGGCATTTTCAGGGTCGTGGTCAAAGTGCTCAATGGTACACCACAGACGGTGACCCTGCAACAGATTGCCTCGGTGGGTAACGAGACGGTCATTCATCTGGAGAAAAACGGCAAGGTGACCAATCCTGTGCTGCACGCATATAATAAGGAAAAGTACAATGATGGAACAAGCGTTCATGTAGACCGTCCCTCAATGGAGGACTTGGTCAACACGCGCAAGGAACTGGCTGTCAATGCTGAGGATGAGACCACAACCCCTGATGGCCGCAGATGGTGGACTTGGACAGTGGACAATGCCATCACCGACTTCTTCTTCACACGCGATGAGAACGAGCAGACAAGCGACATCCAGTGGCGCCGTGCCGGTGAGGTCTACTTCACTTGGCCCGATAACGGCACAACCATGGAGGAGTACACCCGCGACTACTATGCTGCCGCAGCGCATGAAATTGCCGATTGTGCAGTCATGCTTGAGGGGCACTACTATGCCTACTTCACCAACACACCTGGCTGGAACCATGTGTTCTGCCACGCCTGGTATAACGACAACGGCACCAACTACAACCTGCTCACACCACCCCATCAGACCGAACCCATGTACCCCGGTGCGCCCTGCACACTGGTGGGCTATGACAAGGAAGGTTATGAGGTTTGGCGCTACGACTTCGGGTTGCTGAGCGAGCTGGAACATCTGCCCACGGGCATCATCTTCAACAACGGCATACAGATGGTCAATGGTGAACCATATGACTACTTCACCGAGGCTTTCACTACAGTGGGCAAATACCAGACGGGTGACTTTGTGGCCAAGAATGGTGGCAACTACGACTATTGCGGCATGATTTCGCTGGGCCGCTCGCTTGGCAACATCATCCGCAATGGCATTGTCGATGGTCCTCCCTACACCATCGAAGAGGAGCTTGAAGCGGTGTGGCTCGATGAGAATGCCGAGACCCAAGTTGAGGGTGGAACTATCTATGGCGCGCTTTACTGCAAGGACCTCAACAACTTTGTATCAACCAGCTATGTCGAGAAGTCGCTGCAGCAAGAGGGCGAGATTGACTATGTCATCGACCTGACTGGCCTTATGGGCGACAAGACGCGCTACGACCAGAGCAACTGGGTGAAACTCACGCTGAGCCGCGTCAACACCGAGTTTGCTGTCATGAGCAAAGACGAACAGATTGAATACTTGCGCGGCCTAGTGGGCTATCGTCTTACAGCCGAAACTGTCACTGGTCAGCTGGTCAACAACGTCAATCCTGAGATACGCATCACCGAGCATCCTTTAAAAGGTGGATCATCATCTTACAGCAACGACAACAACGTCAACGTGTTTGTCACTGCCAATTTCATCGGCAGTCAAGACGGAGGTTCCGAGGGACATTGTGAAGGAAAACATTACTTCCTTGTTACCCCCAAACCTCAAGAATACGCCACAATCACATGGGCTGTGTATGGTGGAGATGACAAGTTCTATGTGCCGACTTGCCACGCATACACCAGTGATGGTTACTATGCATGGATGAACGAGGCCGACTTGAATGGATATTTCCCTGTGAAGTGGGATTTAATGAAAAACAACGATAATTTTGAAGTTATCAAAGAGTTCCTCGATTCACACGTCAATGACAATGAAGAATATGATAAGAGCGGACAGGCTTACCAGTTCCATGCCATTATTCGCCTTGCCGACGAACAAGAACTATCCAACAACAAAGCTCCACGTCGAGCAGAAAGCGACATACCCTCTCAGCCTTACAAGTTATATAACGGCTCTGTTAAATATGTTGTATACCCCATCGACTTGACAACTACAGGTTCGGGAATTGTTACTGCCGTGAGCGAGACGCGTGCTGCTCGGAGTGTCGAGTCTGTTCGTTACTACAATCTGGCTGGCATGATGAGCTCGCAACCCTTCGAGGGTGTGAACATCATCGTCACCACCTACAGCGACGGTACTAACAAGACCAGCAAAGCAATCTATTAACTCAAGTTCCGCAACTTGCGAAACTTGTAGGTTAGATTAGAATAAAGTATTACCGCCAGGCTGCGAGCAGCCTGGCGGTAATTGTGCATTGTGCATTATGCATTATGCATTGTGCATTGAATCAGAGTCCTCGTCCGTGGCAGTTCTTATACTTCTTGCCACTGCCGCAAGGACAGGGGTCGTTGCGTCCCACCTTGGGGCCTGCATTGACGATGGGTGCCGTTGGACGCTGAGGAGCGTGCGACGCTCCACGAGCTGCAGCCTGCTGTGCTCGGGCATTGGCTGCGACAGCGTCTTCGCCTCCACCACCGCCACGGCTTTCCTGATAGCGTGGCTGACGCCGAGGCATCTCGCGCTCCTGCACGTTCTGCTCCACCTCTTGCTGCACGGGTATCTGTCCGCGCATGAGGATTGAGACGGTCTTGGCGTTCATCTCGCCCACCATCTGCTTGAACATATTGAACGACTCCACCTTATAGATTACCAGCGGGTCTTTCTGCTCGTAGCTGGCGTTCTGCACACTCTGGCGCAACTGGTCCATCTCGCGCAAGTGCTCCTTCCAACTCTCATCGATGGTGAGCAGCATCAGTGCCTTCTGCCAAGCCTTCTGCAGCGACTTGCACTGCGTCTCGTAGGCCTCCTTGATGTCGATGACGATGCCGAACATGCGCTTGCCATCGGTGATGGGTACTCGGATGAGTCCCTGAGGCTCCATGCCATTGGCTTGCTGCTCGGCCACGATGTTCTGTATGACAGGGTTGGCCACCTCGCTCAGTCGCTCGGTCTTGCGGTTGAATGCCTTGAGCACCTCGTCGTAGAGCATGTCGACCTTGTCCTGCTTGTCGGCCCGGCGATAGGTCTCCTCGTCGATGGGCGTCTCCATGGCATAGGTGCGCAACACTTGCATCTTGTAATCCTCATAGTCGTCGGGTCCGAAGCGCTCGGTGATGTCCTCGACGCTGTCATAGAGTGTGTTGATGATGTCCAGTCCGATGCGCTCGCCGATGAGTGCGTTATACTCGAGGTGGAGCATCATCTGGCACATCGACGTCAGCACATCTACACACTTGTCNNTTGTTCATCACGTCGTCATACTCGAGCAGATGCTTGCGGATGCCGAAGTTGTTCTCCTCGACACGCTTCTGTGCATTCTCGATGGCGTTGGTGACGCGGCGATCCTCGATGGCCTCGCCGTCCTTGAGTCCAAGGAAGTCGAGCATCTTGACCACCTTCTCGCTGGCAAACAGACGCATGACCTTGTCCTCAAACGAGACAAAGAACACACTGGAGCCCGGGTCGCCCTGACGTCCCGAACGACCGCGCAGCTGGCGGTCGACGCGACGCGACTCGTGACGCTCGGTGCCGATGATGGCCAGACCACCCGCCTCCTTGACCTCGGGGCTGAGCTTGATGTCGGTACCACGACCTGCCATGTTGGTGGCAATGGTGACCACACCCTTGCCATCGACTTGCTGACCGGCCTGAGCGACAATGTCGGCCTCCTTCTGGTGCAACTTGGCGTTGAGCACCTGGTGCGGGATGTGGCGCATGTTGAGCATGCGGCTGAGCATCTCGCTGATGTCGACCGATGTCGTACCCACGAGGACGGGTCGGCCCGAGTTGCGCATGAGTTCAATCTCGTCGATCACTGCCAGGAATTTCTCTTTGGCGGTCTTGTAGACGCGATCGGGCATATCGTTGCGGATCACCGGCTTGTTGGTGGGAATGGTGACCACATCCAGCTTGTAGATGTCCATGAACTCGCCCGCCTCGGTCTCGGCCGTACCAGTCATACCAGCCAGCTTGTGATACATGCGGAAGTAGTTCTG
>DEKO01000160.1:13674-22766 GCA_002353885.1 Porphyromonadaceae bacterium UBA2720 | reverse complement strand
ACCGAACCCAACAAAGAGCCAGCAGTTGCTCCTGCTGCCATTCATAGTATCGAACACCTGATGGCCACTTGGTTCCGCAACAGCCGGGTGAAGGAGGATGTGGTCTATGTAGGCCCCATGGGCTGCCTCACAGGCATGTATATCATCATGACAGGAACTTATACGGCCGAGGACATGCGCCAACTGACCATCGAGTGTCTCCAGTGGATTCTCACACAGACCGAGGTGCCCGCCACACGTCCCGAGGCCTGCGGCAACTATCTGCTTCACGATCTGCCCATGTGCAAGTGGGAGAGCGCCCGATACCTTGACCGCCTGCAACACGACTTCCACAGCGAGTACACCAAGCTGCAGGTCATCCTCAGCGACGGCAAGGTGTTTGCTGATGCATAGGCACAACACACCGACAACCAAGCAGTCAACATATCTGCAATAACTCTTCTCACGAATCTAAAGACAAGCTATGAAGAAATTGTTTCTAATGATGGTCGCGTTGCTGGCTTTGAGTATCGCTGTGCACGCGCAAGACGTCAAAACTTATCAAAACAAGGCGTTCTCAATCGAATATCCCGCCAACTGGCAGGTGACCTGGGATGGTGACACCTATGTCAACATTGCCACCGATGACGATGCAATCACATTCTCCTGCACCTTCAACGAGATGGGGCCAACCAAGTCGCAGCTCAAGGAGGCTGTCGACAACTGGGTCTACATGACACAGAGCAATGGGGCTACAGTCGACCAAAAGCTGGTGAAAGACGATTACGCCTTGGTGCGCTCAATCATGACCGACGACGAGGATGGCACCAAGACTGTTGAGATATGGTACATCATGATTTCGACAGAGCCACAAGGCTTTTCGGGGTCGATTAAGTGCCCAATCGACCGTGGCAATGAAGCCCAGGATGTGCTTGTGAGCATGCTCGCGACACTGAGCCCGAAATGACATGACTGATTAGCCCCAGCCATGGCTGGAAGCTGCGCGAGATTTGAATGCCGTTAAGGCATTGCAAATCCCTTGGGTATCAACAGACAAAGGGGTGACACCTGACATATAGTTCCCTAAAATGAATCCTATGGTTATCAAAGATATTGAAGTAAAGACTGTCCTGTCAAAATCCAACCTCCCCGTGTCGGACTATGCGGTGAATCCTTATGTGGGCTGCCTGCATGCCTGCAAATACTGCTATGCCTCATTCATGAAGCGATTTACGAATCATCCTGAGCCATGGGGAACTTTTCTTGACGTGAAGCACTGGCCCGAAATCAAGAACCCAGCAAAGTACAAAGGCAAGGAGCTTTTCTTGAGTTCGGTGACCGACCCTTACCAGCCGCATGAGGCGAAGTACAAGCGCACCCGTGCCATACTTGAACAGATGCAGGGCAGCGGAGCGAAAATCAGCATTTCGACCAAGAGCGACCTGATTCTCCGTGACCTTGACCTCATCAAGACTTTCCCAGATGCCCGCGTGTCGTGGAGCATCAACACGCTTGACGAGGACTTCCGCCGCCAGATGGACAAGGGTGTGAGCATTGAGCGCCGGCTCGAAGCCATGCGGCAGTTCTATGAAGCCGGTGTGCAGACCACCTGTTTCATCTCTCCCATTTTTCCCGGCATCACCGATGTCGAGGCAATCATCGAGCGGGCAAAAGGTTTCTGCAATCTGGTGTGGTTGGAGAATCTGAACTTGCGTGGCGACTATCGGCCTGTGATACTGGATTGGATTCATCAGTGCCACCCCGAACTGGATGCCATGTATCACGCCATCTATTCCAAGCGCGACCGCAGTTATTGGACCGAGTTAGATAGCAAACTCAGAGAATATACTGCCCGCGAAGGAATGCTCTATGTGCGCGACGACGACTCCAAGCGTAGCCCGTTTGGGCAGTTGCCTGTTGTTGCCAACTATTTCTATCACGAGGAAGTCAAGAAGTCGGCAAAAGCGAAGTAATCGTAGCGAGTTGATATGCATATGAAGAGCAAAACAATCTATTCTATTATCTTACTGGTTTGGTTATTTGCTGGCTGTAAGTCAAGTTCGATGACAGAACTGCAAGGCTTCGAAAGGAGCATCCTGCAAGAGATCCCTTTTCGTGTAGACTCCATCAGTTGGCTTACTGCTGGCGACTTGCCGGCATTCAGGTTTGCTAACACCGAATACGTCGATGTCGCGCCTGATGCCGAAATACGTCCAGACGGCGACTACTGGGTGTGCAACATGTTTGATGCCGCACCACCCGCTCACCAGGCCGATGACAACATCTGGCGCAACGTACTGGTCTCTCACAAGAAACAGCGCGTCGTGTGCATCGACCGCTACCTGCAGCAGGGACGCACGGTGGGCTACTGCTACGTGATGCAGAGCGAAAGAAAGGAATATCCCACCTACGGCACATTCCACTGGGACGTGAGCGACTCTCGCAACATCGAGATGGTGGGTGTGATGCTTGACGACCTGAAGGATATCGCCATGAAACGTCACCCGATGAATCACGCCAAGTTGGCTTCACCAGCCTCACAAGACGATTACTGGAATTTGATTTTCCATGCCGACTCGTTATTCGAAGCACGCCTCTACGACGAGGCGCGTCAGACCTATAAACTCGCTTTCACCGAAGACCGCTACATACTTCCGAGCCAATTGTCGACAGCGGCAAATAAGATGGCAAGCATTGGCGACAATCAAATGGCATTGGCTTTTCTGCGACACCGGTTGGCTATGGAAAAAGATTTTTATGAAGATCCGTTGACAACCACATACACCCAACTGAGCGATACGTTCCAGTTGCGAAGCCACCAGTGGCATTACGACTTGACGCTCAAGAAGACGCTGGAGAGCATCTTTGAGCGTGACCAGTACGACCGATTGTTATGGTCGCATGCCGTAAAGAACAATCCTGACGACACCGAGCGAAACGAACAGCTTGCGCAACGAGCACTCATGACCGACAGTCTGAACTTAGTACACGTTGGCAATATTATCTCACAATACGGCTATCCACCGAAGGAGTTAGTCGGAGAGTTTGGCAATCAGGCTGTGTGGCTCGTATTCCAGCATGCCAACCTGGAATATCAAAAGCGATTTCTGCCGCAATTGGAAACTGCCGTGGCTCATGGCGTCATTGCCCCTTTATTTCTAGCATTGCTTCGCGACCGCATTGACGTGCGTGAGGGCAGGCCCCAGCGTTATGGCACACAAATCGACGGAACGGGCAAACTCGCTCCGCTTTTGGACCCCTCACGTGTGAACCAATGGCGACAAGAAGTCGGTTTGCCAGCCATCGACCAGCTAGAGAAGCACATTAGTGCCCACTAAATTACTAAAGATCAACGACATGCACAGCTTTCTTCATAGTTAATTTCATATGAAATTAATTCCGCCAACGAGTATAATATGTTATCATTCTGTTTTTAAACTATTTATTAATGAAAAATATAGGCATTTGCAAAAGAGTCATAACTATTTGGCTTGTCTTAACTTTTTTACTATTTTTGTTTTTGATGTTTAACTATGTCAATTTCTTAGATATCATCAAATATCGTGTTGATGTATATACTTCAGAAGATTCAGTCATATTTGATCTGAATGATATAAAGAATGCCGTTAATTCGTACAAAGAGCTTTCGATTATTTCAATCTTATATGTAGGATTGACAGGAGTTCTTTTGTGGATACTACAGACATGTTTAAAAATAGGTATACCTAAGAATAAAGATAAGGAAGATTCAAATATTACTGAAGTTAAGTAACTATTCAGTCCCCCACTTAGGTCAAGCCTAAGAAATAAACAGAGGTAACTGAAAGTGTTACATGGTAGTGATAGAAGTACACAATCAGAAAAATGACAGGAGGACGGGGATTTTGTCACAAAATATTTTAGGAGTTTTATGACACGCTCGAACACCAACTGCCGCACGGCACTGGTCGAGCCGACGGCTGGCGACAGCATCCGTGAGGCGCATTCTTACGAGTATGACAATAATGGCAATATCCTTTACGCTAATACATTAAGACTGAAGCCCGACATGACCGCTCAACCAGATACCGTGCAGCGTGCCCGTGAGGAGCGGTTCCGCTGGGATGAGGAGAACCACCTGACGGCTCTCTCGCAGGACGGCTAGGTGTCGCATTACTGGTACGACGCCGTCGGCGAGCGTGACAAAAGAACCGTCCCCGTGTCACACTCTGTAATGTTGGGAAAACTAGTAGGGCTTATTTTAGAAAAAAATAATTGAAAAGCAAATAATATAATGTTTAGTAGAAATCATAGAAAACATCTCATCCTATTATTACTATACCTGGATTTGTTATTTAACGTATGTACTGCACGCCCGCCAAAGGTGAGCCAGGAGCCGAAACCATACCCGAATCCGTATTTTAACGTATGTGCAGAAGTTTCGTCACTGAATGTAATAAATCCATTCGTGATCAATGAAATAGATTTGTCTGACTTGAGTTATGAACAAATTTTAAACTTTGGAAAAACCATAATTCCAACGCTAATTGATAATATCGAAAGCGATTCACTAGTTATAAGTTTACAAGGTGTAGATTCAATGATTTCAGATTTGAGGCCATATACAACACAGTCAGGTGTTAAATGGGCATATGCAATAGAATTAATCTTACACAATACCCCAAAAGTAAATGAAAATGGAAATTTAACAGATAACAAACACATAAGGGACAGCAATTGCTACACAATTTACGAATTTGGCATTATTGGCAAGATAGACGATGCATCTAAATCGGTTGTCAATCCTTATTATTATCTCACACACCAAGATATGATAGAAATACAACAAATGTATCGTGACTGGTGGGAAAAGAACAAAATGCTATCATTAGAACAGATGCGTGACGAATATAATAAAGGTGAAGGTATTTTGAAATATCCTTACTTTTGGATGTAGTTACTCATACTACAGCACTTATGGAGTAAAGAAACAAAGATAAAACATGTATTATTGGAATTTTAAAATCAGTGTTTGGCAACAATTCGAAGTTCGATTACTGCGGCAATGTCATCTACCGCGATGTCGCGTTGGAGCGCATCCTCAATGACTACGGCTATATGGTTATGGTGGAGCCCCCCTATATCCCCCCTAAGCGGGGGACTACAGAGCTGCTGAAAAGGAACAACACAGGCCTTCACCCTCTTCAGGGGGGACCGAGGGGGGCACCTACGGTGCGTTGATGGGCGGCGGCACAGTGGGCAACCCCGGTATCCAGCCCAACAAGTACGGCACCAAGGAGCTCGACCGCCAGAACGGCCTCGATTTCGGAGGTAGCAAGGGCTATGATTTGGCATTTTAGGGTGATAAATCAACGCAACTGAAAGTTTTTTTGAAGTTTTTTTGGTCAGTCGGCCGAAAATGTCTAATTTTGCATGCAATAAATTTCTAACCGATTAAAGCTCGATTTTATGTCATTTATTGCCGACCGCGTCAAGATGGATGGAATCACGTTTGATGACGTGTTGCTCATTCCAGGTTATTCCGAGGTCCTGCCCAAGGACGTGTCATTAACAACCAAGTTTTCTCGTAACATTACGCTCAATGTGCCTCTGATTTCGGCAGCGATGGATACTGTCACAGAGGCTCGTCTTGCCATTGCGATTGCTCGCGAAGGTGGAATCGGTGTGATTCACAAGAACATGTCGATTGACGAACAAGCTCGTCAGGTGCATGCTGTCAAACGCGCTGAGAACGGTATGATTTATGACCCAGTGAGCATAAAGCGCGGGTCAAAAGTCATCGATGCACTCAATCTCATGCGTGAGTATCACATTGGCGGAATTCCTGTTGTTGACGACAATCGTCATCTGGTGGGCATTGTCACCAATCGCGACCTGCGTTTTGAGTCGGACCTCAACCGCAAGATTGACGAAGTGATGACTAGCGAGCATCTGGTGACAACATCTCAGTCGACCAATCTCGAAGAAGCGGCAAAGATTCTGCAAACCTACAAGATTGAAAAACTACCGGTTGTTGACCGTGATGGCAAACTTATCGGTCTAGTTACCTATAAAGACATTACCAAAGCTAAAGACAAACCGAATGCTTGTAAGGATGCATTGGGACGCTTGCGTGTAGCAGCTGGCATCGGTGTCACAGCCGACAGTCTGCAGCGTGCCGAGGCTCTTGTCAATGCCGGTGTTGACGCTATTGTTATCGACACGGCCCATGGCCATAGCAAGGGCGTAGTCGGGGTCTTGCAGCAGGTCAAGAAGTCTTTCCCTCAAATTGATGTGGTGGTAGGTAATATTGCGACAGGCGAGGCTGCACGCTACCTAGTTGACAATGGTGCAGATGCAGTCAAAGTGGGTATCGGCCCGGGCTCAATCTGCACGACTCGCATCATTGCTGGTATCGGTGTTCCACAGTTGTCGGCAGTCTATGATGTGGCAAAGGCTCTGCAGGGAACAGGTGTTCCATTGATTGCTGATGGCGGCATCCGTTACTCGGGCGACATCGTCAAGGCGCTGGCTGCAGGTGCTTATTCAGTAATGCTGGGTGGCATGTTTGCAGGTGTAGAAGAGTCGCCTGGTGACACCATCATCTTCAATGGCCGCAAATTTAAGGCCTATCGTGGCATGGGCTCGCTCGAAGCCATGGAGAAGGGCTCGAAGGACCGCTACTTCCAGAACAATGTTACTGATGCCAAGAAGCTCGTGCCCGAGGGCATTGCAGCACGTGTGCCTTTCAAAGGCAGCCTCTATGAGGTGATCTATCAGATGCTGGGTGGCCTGCGAGCTGGCATGGGCTATTGTGGCGCCCCCACAATCGAGGACTTGCATCACGCACAGTTTGTGCGCATCACGGGTGCAGGTGTGGCCGAGAGCCATCCGCATGATGTGACCATCACCAGTGAGGCACCCAACTATAGTCGCGGTGAGTAGCTGAGAACTGATAAAAGAGTTGAGAGTTGAGGGTTGAATGTCTATAGGGCTTTCGATTCTCAACTTTCAATAAAAAAACGATTTCAAAAGACCCTAATTTCAATGGTGTGATACAATTTATTTCACGTTGTTGCGTTATAATGAAATAATGTGACAATAACTCAATGAAATAATCGCAAAACGAAATGAAACACAAAGTATTAATCGCTTCATTGCTCATCGGTTCGGCCTTGTTGGCAACAGCGGCCAAAGACCCTGTGCTGATGAAGATTAATGGCAAGGAAATCAAGCTCTCAGAGTTTGAGTATCTCTATCACAAGAACAGCCAGCAGCAGCTGGAAAAAGAATCACTTGAACAGTATCTTGACCGTTTTGTCACCTACAAGCTCAAGGTTGCTGATGCCGAGGCGGCGGGGATTGATACGTTGAACTCGTTCAAAACCGAGTTTAGTGGTTACAAGACTGATATCATCAAGCCTTTTCTTGAGGACACAACTGTGCGCGAGCGCCTCATCGAGGAGGCATATTCACATAAGTTGACCAATGTTGACATCGACCACTTCATGTACAGCTTCGGGCGTGACTTCGGTCAAAATCAGCGCAACAAGGCCTTTGTTGACAGCATCCGTCAATGCATCCTCAATGGCGAGGACTGGGAAACGCTGGCTCAGAAATACTCGGTCGACCCCTCGGTCAAGAACAACAAGGGGCACTATGGGTTTATTACTGCCGGTGTGTTTCCATACGAGTTTGAGAAGGTGGTATGGGAAACTCCTGTAGGTGCTGTCAGTGAGACATTCCGCAGCGACTTTGGCTATCATCTGATCAGGGTCAATGCAGTCCGTCCCGATCAGGGTGAGGTGCGTTGCCAGCACATCCTCAAGTTGTTCCCCCGTGTGCGCGTGCTCACCGACTCGATGAAGATGAGCACAAAGCACAAGATTGATTCGGTGTACATGGCATTGCAGAATGGTGCCGACTTCACCGAGCTGGCCAAGAAGGAATCAGAAGACCCCGGTTCGGCCAAGAATGGTGGCGAACTGCCCTGGTTCGGTCGTGGCCGCATGGTGCCGCAATTTGAACAGCGTGCCTTTGACATGGCTGTGGGCGAGATGAGTGAGCCTTTTGAGACCAATTATGGTTACCACATCATCAAGAAACTTGAGCAGCGCGGTACGCCTAGCCTCGAAGAGTGCCGCAAAGGCATTGAGCAGCGCATGGCGCGCGACAAGCGCAAAGATGCTCCCCGCATCGAGCGTGTCAACCAGCTCAAGAAACAATATAATTATAAGGAGAGCCCCAATCTGCATAACTACCTGACTGAGGCTATCGCCAAGCATGGGCAATATGACTCAGCATTTGTGGCAGTTGTTCTAGCCAACAGCAAAGAGCCGCTATTCACCTTCGCCAAGAAGACTGTGCCTGTGTCAGTGCTGGCTCAGCATCTGAACAAGAAGGCAAAACTCAGCAATGAAGATGCAGTGAACTATATCGAGAGCTTTGTCGAGCACAAGAGCCAAGACGAGGTTATGGAGTATTATGCCGATAACATCATCAATGACACACCCGAGTATGCTAACTTGCTCAACGAGTATCGTGATGGCATGCTGTTGTTCGAAATCAGCAATCGTCGTGTGTGGGAGGCTGCAGGCAAGGACACGCTGGGGCTGAACAACTACTTCAATGCCAATCGCAGCAAGTACAATTGGGACGAGCCGCGCTTCAAGGGCATCATTCTCAGTGCTATCAATGACAGCACGCTCAAGGCCGCTCAAGCCGATGTCAAGGCAATGTCGGGCGAACCTGCCGACACAATCACCACGCGTCTGCACCAGAAGTATGCTAGTGCCATTAAGATGGAGCGTATGCTCATGGCTCGTGGCGAGAACAAGTCGGTTGATCACCTCTTCTTCAATGGCCCTGTACCCCCCGGAAAATATCCCTGTGTCGCAGTTCTCTATGGCGGCCTGATTAATCAGCCCCAAGAACTTGCCGACGTACGCGGTCAGGTTACCAGCGACTACCAGGATGTGCTTGAGAAACGCTGGATTGAAGAGCTGAAGGCACGTTATCCGGTGAAGATTGACAAGAAAGTTTTGAAGAAAATCAAATAATTCACTAATATTAAGTAACCATAAAAGATAACTTGGCACGATTTGTTATTGATACCTCCAGCTCATCTTTTTGTC
>DEKO01000160.1:12929-13578 GCA_002353885.1 Porphyromonadaceae bacterium UBA2720 | reverse complement strand
CTAAATCATACCAATTTATTTTTTAGGTTACTAAAAACTGAACAACAATGAAAAAAGTTTTGATGAGCATGGCTGTTGCAGTGATGACTGCATTTGCCTTCACTGCCTGCACAGGCAATAGCGAGAACAATAACAATGGTAGCGACTCAACAGCAGTCGAGCAGACCGGTGAAACCATAGACAGTGCAGCTGCACAAGCCGAGATTCCCATTGAGGAGCTAAAGGAACTTGATTGCCCTGCCTATCATCTGAACATAGCCGACGGTTGGAAAGCCAGCAGCCGCATGGTCAACAACTCGTGCAACATCAGAAAGTCGGGTTCGCCTTTCACCACGGTTGCATTTAACACAGGCTATGACACGATTGACGAGTTCAAGCAGAAGTGCGAAAAGGCTGGAGCCACTAAGCTTGATGACGTAACTCTTGGCGACAAAACTTTTGCGCTTTATTTCTCTGTAAAAGACAAAGAGGAGCAAATTGATGCCGCTACCGCTTATGGTGACAAGATCATCACTGTGCGTGCCTATAATGGTGCCCACCAAATGGATCCCGCTCAAGCGAAAGAGGCTATCATCGCCAACATCACCACAGCCATTCAGAACATGACCATCAAGTAAGAGACAATCTTTCAGACAACAAACAGTCGCGC
>DEKO01000160.1:3547-12916 GCA_002353885.1 Porphyromonadaceae bacterium UBA2720 | reverse complement strand
GCGCGACTGTGTTGTTAAAAAGTTTTTTAGTCACTTCATGCCATCGCGATGCAATAGTGCATCGATGCGCGGAGCGCGTCCGCGAAAGCGCTCATACAACGTCAAGGGCATATCGCTACTGCCTCGCGACATGACGCAATCGTGCCACAGACGCGCCGTCTCAGGGTTGAAGATACCATCTTCCTGAAACTTGCTGAAGGCATCGGCGTCGAGTATCTCAGCCCACTTGTAGCCATAGTAGCCAGCGGCATATCCTCCCGAGAAGATGTGCCCAAACTGTGGCGACATCAAGCAACCTTCAATGGGTTCGAAAGCTTGTACCGGGCGCATGGCGCTGCGTTCGAGGTCAACAATATCACCATTGAACGGCTTGTCGATGCTGTGCCATGCCATGTCGAGCAAGCCGAACGAGAGTTGACGCATGCAGGCATAGCCTGCACCATACTGCGATGAGGCAATGATGCGGTCAATGAGCTCTTGGGGAATGGGATCGCCTGTCAGGTAGTGGCGCGCAAAACTGTCGAGAAACTCACGCTCGGTGAGGAAGTTCTCATGGAATTGCGAGGGTAACTCCACAAAATCGCGATAGACATTCGTTCCTGATGTAGACTCATATCGGCAATGTGACAGCAGGCAGTGCAAGCCATGCCCGAATTCGTGCAAGAAGGTGCGGACCTCGCTGAAGGTGAGCAGCGAGGGCTTGGTGGCAGTGGGGCGCGTGAAGTTCATGGTCAGGGTAACCAATGGTCGAACATCGTTGCCGCATCGGTCGTGATACTGTTCGCGGAAGGCGGTCATCCATGCACCACTCTGCTTGGTCTCGCGCGGGAAGAAGTCGGTGTAGAGTGCACCCATCCATTTGCCTTGTTCGTTGGTCACATCGTAGACCTTGACTTCAGGATGAAAAACTTGTGCCTCGGCATTGGGCTTGAAGTGTAGCCCATAGAGTCGAGTGGCCAGTCCCAACACGCCATCGATGACGCGGTCGAGGGGGAAGTAGGGTCGTAGCACCTCGTCGTTGATGTTAAACAGACTGTCTCGTTCTTTGTTGGCATAGTAGCTGTAGTCCCATGGCTTGAGGTCGACAGGATGCCCCTCGGTGTTGGATGCAAATTGTGCCAAATGTTGTAACTCACGTTGCATGGCAGGTTGATAGGCCTGCTGCAGTTGGTCGAGCATGTCATAAACAGCTTGCGGAGTTTGTGCCATAGCATTCTGCAGGCGATATTCGGCAAAGGTGCTGAAGCCCATGAGATGAGCCAATTCAAGCCGCGTGTTGGCAATAGCGCGACAAAGCTCCATGTTGCTGTACTCGCCCTTAGTGCACAATGTGTTGTAAGCTATATAGAGCTGCTGTCGCAGGTCTCGACGATCAGAATACTTCATGAATGCCATGTAGCTAGGTCCATGCAGTGTGAAGAGGTATTCACCCTGTCGTCCATGCTGTGATGCGGCATGAGCGGCAGCATCGATGGCACTCTCGGGCAATCCAGTGAGGTCGTCGGCTGTGAGCCACATCTCATAGGCATTGATGGCCTTGAGGTGGTTCTGCTCAAATTTGAGGCAGTCCTCGGTCAGTCGCCGCGACAGCTGGCGGAATCTGTCACGATCGGCCCCCTCGAGCGATGCACCATTGCGCACAAAACTGCGAAAGGTTTTGTCCAACAGCATCCAGTCTTCCTGGTCATGAGCGTCACGGTCGAAGTTGTCATGAACGCTACGGATACGTTGCCACAGGTCACGGTTGAGGGTTATGGCATTGCTGTGCTCGGCCAGTCGAGGCGCCACCCGTTGCGAGATTTCCATCAGCTGGTCGTCGGCGTGTGCCGAGAGCATGGGATAGAACACTCCCAACACGCGATTGAGCATCTCGCCGCTGCGTTCTAGGGCAACAATGGTGTTCTCAAATGTGGGTGAGGCTGGATTGTGAGCAATCTGGTCAACTTCGGCCTGACATTGTGCGATGCCTTGTTCAATGGCGGGCTCATACATGTCGATGGTGATTTGCTCAAACGGCACCAGTCCATGAGGGGTGTCAAATGGTGATGAGAATAACATTTTCATAATTCGTAATTCCTATTACATAATGCCATATCGGAACATTATTTATTGTTACTTCTTAGACGTCTTTGGTTGTGATATTTGCATTTATTTCAAATGGAGTGAGTTGGAGGTTTGTGGATGCTAATGATTGCTAGTGATTGCGTCAATGACTAGGCGTAGGTCCCGTTCGCTGATGCCTCGAGCCTGTAAGTTTGGACTGTCGGCAATGATGGTTTCGCGTAATGTCTTACTGTCGCTCAGTGTCAAGGCTTGGCGGTAGTCGGCAATAGCATCGGATAATTGGTGCGAGCACAGCAAGACATGACCACGATTGATGTAGTCGGTCATGGTTGCGTTTCCCGACTCGATGATTCGATTATAGTAGTCTAGGCTTCGCTCGTCATTGCCCAGCAAGAATGAGCACCAGGCTATGGGCCGCCATGCTCGGTGCTTTGTCTCGTCCATGAGGTCGGCTTTGAAGTAGAGTTGTAATGCCTCTTCGGTGCGTCCATTCTCAAGCAGTGCGTGTCCCATGTTGAGCGTGTTAGAAATCTGATTGGGTTGCAATTGCTCGATGCGCTTGTAGTATTCTAGCGCTTTGTCAGGCTTGTGGAGTGTGCGATAGCAGCTGGCGATGTGTCGCAGTGTCCACAGGTCTTCATCGTTAGCCAGTTCGTAGCGTTTGTATAGTTTCAGGGCCTCGCGCGTATTGCCTAATCGCTCGTAGGCAAATCCCAACTTCTGCAACACGATGGGATCGGTCTGTTCAGAATTTGCTAGCAGCCTTGTGAAGTAGCGCACCGCATCGTCGTCAAACTCGTTTTTGAGATAGAATTCTGCGATGACTTGCAGATTTTCGGGCGAGTCGGTGAAATCCTCCAGATAGGGCAGGTTCCCGAAGTCCATGTTGCCCGCCATGGCGGGTAAGAATTCGCGTCGGCGTGAGAAGAGCTTGAAAAATCGGTACAAATCTTGCACGCATCGTGTTGCTATGGTATCGCGTTGCTGGTTGCGGCGTTCAATCACTTGCTCGGCATTCATCTCCTTGAGGTCGGCCATCTGCTGTTGTGTCTGCATGCGCATCATCTGTCGCTGGCTCTCGGGTATGTTGCGCAGGGTCAAGCAGAACGAGTATCTATCGCTGTTGCACATGAATGGTGCCTGAGCCACCATGTCTCGCAGCAAGTGTTCGTCGTCGCCAAATGACTCTTGGACCACACTGTGGTCGCTGTGATAGGGCATAAACCAGTTGCTGAGTGTGTGGAAGAAGGGGAAGGTCTTGAGCCTAGAGAACGTGCTGATGAAGACATCGCTGCCTTCTTGCTGCAACTGGCTGAACTGTTCCATCTTGGCCGCCACGCCATTGTCCTCGAGCATCTGTTGCCACTCAGGATTGGCCTCAAGGTCGGTGGGGTCAATCTCAGAGCGCCGGTCACGCAGTTTGCGCACCAGATCGGGGCTAGCTTTGATGATGTCGGGCATGATGTCTTGCGTGACGCGGCGTGTGACGCGGTCGGTGTTGCGTGTGCTGATCAGTCGATACATCACCATCGACATGTCGCTGGCAAAGGTCGGCACCTCGGTCATGGCCACGATGTGGCTGGACAGGGCACGTGAGCGAACCACACGTGAACGGTAGCTGTTGAGTACGAGCAGCACGCTGATGATGGCGCGCAGCTGTACCTCGCTCTCGGTGCTGGACGTATAGGAGTCGATGAGCAGAATGAGCTTGTTCTCGTCGTAGAACGACATCAGTCCCAAAAACAAGGCCATGACCATGAGGCATCGCGATGGTAGAGGTACGGTTGTATCGGCAATGAATTGCGCTATCAGCTCGGCATCACCCTGTGGGGTGGGGAATGTGCTCCACACCTTATTGAAAATACTAGTCTCGCATTGCTCACGCGTCTTCATCACTTGCAACATGGCCTGGCGATCGCGCTGCTCGCTGTCGACCGATTGCAGCAATGCCAGCTTGTTGACCTGTGTGTGAATTTGTCCGATTAAGTCACTGAGTTGTGTTGTGCCCAGCTCACGCCTGCGTGCGTAGATGATTTCGGGCGAATCCTTCTCTTGCAACGCAATGACACACAGGTCGGTGAGTGTGCACAGTTGATTGATGATGTGAGAGAGCACATCGTTGCGTTGTGGATCTAGAATGCCTTGGGCGAGGTAACGCAGCATGAAGTCGTAGCTCATCTTGACTTGTTCGAGACGCTCTCGCAGGGTTACATTGTTGGCTTCGGCAATCAGTTGGCTCAACTGTTCAATGGCCGCATTGAGTTGCTGGCTGTCAATGCAAGCCATGATTTCGTGGCGAGCTTTTTGTATTTCGGATGGAGTCATGAACTGTATTTTGAGATGTTAAGTAATGGCCATCGTTGATGGCACATAATTGAATTTTAATCTGCAAAGATTGTGCAAAAGACAAAGTTACTGACATTTTTGCACATATGTCGCCTTTTTCTTAAATAAAATCTGTAATTTTGTATTAATTAGGTTGTGCTCGGAATTAAAAAATCGCAAAACTGTGTTTTATATTTTATAGTTCAGTTAACTTGCAGTATGTTTAGGGCTGTTACCCTCGAAATTAGATAAAATGCTCACGCTCGGCCATCAGCGAACGAGTTCGCATGGCTCTTGCTTAATCGCATTTTTAAGCTGCGTTTTGGAAAAATCAAAACAAGTTTTGCTTTTTCACTCAACTTGCAGTAATTTTGCCGAAAAATTTGATCCATAAATCTATGAATTCTCTCAAGTTTATTGGCATCATCCCGGCACGTTATGCCTCAACCCGGTTTCCCGGCAAGCCGCTTGCTATGCTGGGTGGCATGCCAGTTATCGAGCGTGTTTACCGTCAGGTGACCAAGGTGCTAGACACAGTTGTCGTCGCAACTGATGATGAGCGCATAGCTCATGTTGTTGCTGCATTTGGTGGCAAGGCGGTGATGACTAGTCCGGCGCATCGCAGTGGTACCGATCGATGCCAGGAGGCCTATGTCAACTGTGGGGCCGATGCCGATGTGATTATTAATATCCAGGGTGACGAACCCTTTGTTCAGGCTAGCCAATTGCAAGCGTTGATGGCATGCTTTGACGATACGGCCACTGACATTGCTACGCTAGTGCGCCCCTTCTCGGCCGATGTATCGTATGAGGTTCTGGCTAATCCCAACACCCCCAAGGTTGTCATCGATGCCAATCGATGTGCCAAGTATTTCTCGCGTTCGGTCATTCCTTATCTCAGAGGAGTGGATCCGGCCCAGTGGCCTCATAGGCATCAGTACTATGCGCACATCGGGTTGTATGCCTATCGTGCTTCGGTGCTGGAGCACATCACCCAGTTGCCACAGTCGTCGCTTGAATTGGCCGAATCGCTTGAGCAGCTGCGCTGGCTCGAGAATGGCCTGACCATCAAGGTTGGAATGACTCAGTTGCAGACCATCGGCATCGACACTCCCGATGATCTGGTTCGCGCTGAAGCGTTTCTTAAATCTCAATGTCATGACTGACCGTTCGCAAGCTCCCCGAATCACTCCATTTGCTGACATCCGTCTCGACTTCCCACAGCAACAGACCCTGTCGTGTGGTATCCCCATCTGGATTGTCGATGGCGGTGATGAGGAGGTGTGTCAACTCAGTGTCTATGTCGCTGGTGGCACCATGCACGATAGCCAACCGTTACTGTCGATGCTGACCTCGCAGATGTGCCTTGAAGGTTCGGAGCACTATGCTGCCCTTGATATCGCTGAACAACTGGACTACTATGGTGCATGGAAGACCTCACAGAGCCATGATCAGATGAGCCAGTTGTCGTTGTCGTCGATGACCGAGTGCTATCCTCGTCTGTTGCCCATGGTGGTCGATGGCTTGGCCCATGCCGTGTTTCCTGAATCGGAATTTGAGGTCTACAAACAGCGTTATGCGGCATCTTATGCCACCTTGCGCGATCGTGTCAAGTATCTGGCAGCCGTCGAGTTGCGGCGCTTATATTATGGTGCGGGCCATCCACTAGTGGCCGATGTTGACCCTCATCGGCTGTTGCAGCTCACCACCGGCGACCTGAAGCAGTTCTATCGCCAATATTATCATCCCAGCAATTGCTGCATCATCTTGGCGGGGCGGGTTAATGAGCAAATGCTGCAGGCTACCGACGACGCTTTCGGGCAGTGGTACGATGAGCATGACAGCAAGGTGGCTCCACTGCCGTGGAACATCAAGCCAGCTGATGAGATGCTCTCCATTGTTGACAAGCCTGGAGCCATTCAGGCTGCTGTTGCGATGGCCATCCAGGCTATCGGCCGCAATCACCCCGACTATTTGGCGTTGCGGGTGTTGTGTACGGTTTTGGGAGGCTATTTTGGCAGCCGGTTGATGAGCAATATCCGTGAGGACAAGGGGTACACTTATGGCATCAATGCATTTCTGTCGGGTCGTGAGCAGGATGGTTTTGTCGGGGTCACGACCGAGTGTGATGTGCACTACACCTGGCAGCTGATTGATGAGGTCAAGTTTGAGATGCAGCGTCTGCGCGACCAGCTCATCCCCGAGGCCGAGTTGGCCCTGGTGCGTCAGTACATGCTCAGCGATCAGGTCAAGACGCTCGACACACCTTTCAGCCTCGCCAGCTATGTGGCCTCGACGCTGCTCTATGGCGTTTATCCCGAGTATTTTAATCGTCAGATCGAAACCATTCTCAACATCACTCCACAGCGTTTGCAACAGGTGGCGCAGACCTATCTCGACTTGGACCGACTGCGCATCGTCATCGCCGGCGACAAGAGCCAGTTGTAGGGGCTGAAGTCCACTCAAATGTGGCTACCACTGGATAGTGGTCGCTGCTGTTGTCGTGTATGACCTTGTAGTCGACAGCATCCATTGCACCGCGATACAGGATATGGTCGATGTGGAACAGCATGTTGTGGTCGTGGAAGGTGGCTTGAGGCAGCGAGCTCCTGCGGTAGCTGTCCCTCATGTCATGGCCCATAATGGTGCGGTAGGCATAGGATTGTGGCACATCGTTCAGGTCCATGCACACAATCACGTTAGGGCAGCTGGCGTCGATGGTGTCTCTGACCAGTTGGGCTGCATGCTCGCGTGCAACGAATGCCTCATGCATTTTTTCGTAGAGTTGTGTCGTGCGCCACTGTCGGTTGCCATTGAGTTCGAACACCTGTCGCTCGCCCTGGCTGAGTTGAAAAGATGTCATGTAGCAGCCGATGATGCGTAGCGGCTCATGGTTGGGCATGGCGATGTCGAACGCATAATACTGGTACCAGCTGACGATGTATGGGAAGTAGCGATAGCTCTGCTGAAGCTCGCCGATGGGTTGGGCGTTGAATGGATATTTCGACAGGATTTCAACCCCGTCGTGACGGCTGAACGAATAGTAGGGGTACTGTGATGTCACTTGCTGTGCCCATCGGGCCAGCGACTTCATCTCCAGTGCTCCGCGACCACGTGTGTTGGGCTGTTGCATCACCACGAAGTCGGCATCCTGGTCCAGGATGAGTTGCATGGCTGGATGCAGCTGTGTGGTGTCGGTCCAACGATGGTCGTCGAAGGCGGCTACATTATAGGTCATCACTCTGAACATCTGTGTCGAGTCGGTTGCGGCAGTTGCAGCACCAATGGGGAAATTGGCCCTCAGGCTGGGCCATGTCGCCAGCAGGCTGGCAAGCAGGGTCACAGCCAAGACCCATCGGCGCCTGACTAGCCACAGCAGTGCCAGCAACATCGACAGGACCACCACGATAGGGTAGGCGAGTGCCATCAGTGCTGGCAGAGCGCCATGGCGCGATGGTGCCAGCCAGCCGCCATAGCCAGCCAGCAACAGCGCGGCCGCTGCCAGCAAGCATAATGCTATCTCAGTCTTGCGCCACATCGGTCAGTGCTAGTCTCAGCTCGTCCATTGTATTTTGAGCCACTGTCTGGCCATGGGGCGGGACAAGGTGTTGGGTAAAGAAGTCTTTGCGCTGTGCCATCAATGGGTCATCGCCACCCAGCACCACCTGCTCGACAAACCGCTTGACATCGTCCATGCCCTTGCCCTGGTAGTGTAGGCTGTAAGCCAGTTTGCCAAACTCACTCTGGGTCTCCAGCAGGGGAGCCATGTCTTGTGCGACAAACATCACAGGCCGTTGCGAATAGTGATATTCGACAGCAAACGATCCGCTGTCGTGCACCATGGCGTCGCTGGTCATAAACAGGTCGATAAAGTCGCCTGTCTCAAGCTGTGTGTTGGCACCGTCGGCCCACGACTGATAGTAGGCATCGGTGCGCTCTTTGCCCCAGTCGGGGTGATGATAGAGCTTGGTCAACAGGCGCGGATGAGGCTTGAAGGCCACCTGCAAGTGGTCGCGGTGTTCATGGGCCAGAGCCAGCATCCCTTCGGCCATAGCCAAGAAGTTGGACCTGGGCACAAGCCCAAATTCAGCCACGATTGAGTAGTGAGGAGCCCAAATCAATCGCTTGCGGCGCAGCCCGTCGGGCAGGGGCTTCCAGACGTCGCTGTGCTGGTCGCACAGATAGTCGTCGGCATTGGGATAGCCCACCACACGCACGTTGCGGCCATGGTTCCAAGCCTCCTTCTGCGCTTCGGCCAGGTGCAAAGTCGTTGAGTAAAATAGCCGCCATGCCAGATTGTGGAAGTGGAAGTTATAGCTCCACTTGCCTGTTGATGTCCAGAAGGCGTATGGGTAGTAGCACAACAGGCGGTCATAGTGGCTGGTGCAGTCGTGCTGAGGCACGAGCAGGTGCTCATAGGGCTGGGGATAGAAGATGATGTCGGGGTCGAGTTCGCGCCCGATATCGCAGGGGGCGGCTGGGTTCCAGTCGATGTATGTCGTGCCGCGGGCATCAAAGTAGCTGCGCAGACGTTCAATATCAAGGTCTTGTTGCTCAGGGGCATAGTCGATGCTGGGCGAGAGCACAATGGTGGCGCTGAAGTGCTGGTCGAGTCGCATCAGCTCATAGAGGTGTTGATAGCGCCACATGCTCACGCTCATGGCCATGAACACCACACGCACCTCGGTGCCACGCGACTTGATGTTGTTGATGCGGCGCCTGTGTGTCTTGTCGATGCGGCGATATAGCCAGCCGTGCAGATAGACATAACGCAACGATTTCTTGAATAAATTGATGTTCATGTTTGCAGTAAGCTATTTAAAGCCTCACCCCCGGCCCCTCTCAAGGGGAAAGGGGAGCTGTCCCTACAACTGCCTGGCAGTGAAATCTCACACAGAATACACAGAATACACAGAATAATATCTTTCTAAATCTGTGATAACTACGAAGTGCTCGCGACCGAACGGGAGCCCGAAGGGC
>DEKO01000160.1:0-3443 GCA_002353885.1 Porphyromonadaceae bacterium UBA2720 | reverse complement strand
GCGCAAAGCGCGCAGCAATCTGTGTGCCAAAATACAGCCAGGCAGATTAAGAAGCCACTCTGAGCCTCCTCCTCTTCAAGGGGGTGAGGGGGGCTCTCTAGCGAGCCTATCTTCTCCCCCTGGAGAGGGTTTGGGGGTGAGGCTCCATTCGGCCGTAGGCCAAACAGCGGCCGAAGGTTAACTTTAAACTTTAAACTTTCAACTATACACTTTTATCTAAATCCAGAACTTGCGGGTTTCCTTGTTCTGCTCAAGCCAGGTGCTGCAGTCGGGCACCAGCATGTCGTAGATGCGGCTGGCAAAAAATGCGTCGTGCAAGCCTAACCCGATGTTGTAGCACAAGATGCGCTCCTGGTCGCTCTCTCGCCCGGGATTCTGACCCAGAAGGACGTTGGTCAACTCATCGAACTGCTTGAACCGGTCGAAATATTTGAAGCCCTCGACGTGACCACGGTCGTCGCCATAGACTTTGTCAAAGAACAGGTCGCAGTTCTGGAAGCCCCTCGTGTGCACCGGGATGAGCAGGCACCCCGACCGGTAAAGTTCGTCGCGGTCACACACCAGCCCGTGGGCAGATGTGATGCACGACACGATCACATCGGCCCCCCCGATGAAGTCTTGCACATCGTCAACAAGCTCAAACCGCACATTCTGGTAGGCCGCAAAGCGCTCGACAAACGCCTCGGCCTGGTCTTTGTATCGTAGCAGGCGCAGGCAGATGCTGCGGTGGCGGTTGTCCTCGATCAGACACAACGCCGTGGCACGTGCGGTGTTGCCCAGCCCCATCAGCGAGTAGGTGTCGGTGCCTTTGCGTTCCAGCAGCTTGATGCTCAGTGCGGCCACGGCACCCGTGCGCATGGTGGTGATCCAGTCACCGTCCAGCATGGCCAGCAACTGCCCCGTGCGGCTGTCATACAGCAGGATGTCGGCTCCTAGCGACGGCTCCTGGCCAGCGATGCGGTGCACCACTTTCACAGCCATCCGGCCACACTCTGGCGCCAGCAGTGCCGGCATGGTGTTGAAGAAGTCATCGCCCTGCGGGTGAATACTCACCTTGGGCGGTAAGATGGCTTGCGGTTTGCTCCTGAACGATTGTTCGACCCACTGCATGCAAGTGGTGGGCGAGATGCCGGCACGCGCAATCTGCTCGTGCTGCAACAGGGCTACACGGTTGGTGTTCATTGTCGGTCTAGTGTTTTGAGTGCTTCGATCAGTCGGTTATTGTCTTGCGTGCCACGGATGGCGATGCGCACATAGTTCTTGCCTGCCAGAGCGGTCTTGTTGTCACAGTCCTTGATGAGGATGTCGTGCCGGTTGAGCAGCAGCTCGGTCAACTCGTGGCTAGTGTATCGGCTGGTGACCTCGCACAGCAGGTAGTTGGCCTGCGACGGAATCACCCGCAGGTAGCCCACTTGTCGCAACAGGTTGTAAAACCGCCGGCGCTCTGCCACAAACTTGGCACACGCATCGCGGTAGTTGCTCTCATACTTGTTGAAGACTTGCAGGTAGAACTCGGCCACCGAGTTGATGTTCCATATGGCCACATCACGCTTCATCTCGTTGATGGCAGTCGTGTCGGCACTGGCCAACACGCCCAGTCGTAGCCCAGGCACGCCATAACTCTTGCTGATGCTCTTGACCACCATCATCGTCGGGTGTGCCTCCAGCACGTCGTCGCGCAGCAGCGAGTTGGTGGCATAGTCGTCGGTGAAGTCGACAAACGACTCGTCCACTACCAGCCTGATGCCGCGTGCGTCGCACCAGTCGGCCAGGCGCAACACATCGGCCACAGCAATAAAATTGCCGCTGGGATTGTCGGGGTTGATGAGCAGCAACATGCCCACGCCCTTGCCGTCATAGTGTGCCATCAGGTCGTCGGCACTGTAGCTCCAGTCGGCATTCTGCGGCACGAAAGGCTCGATGCTCTCGGGTGACAGACGATGAGGATATTCCTCAAACGTCGGGTAGACCACCCCCACACGGCAGTTGCATCTGTGCTCCATCAGACTCTTGATGAGCTCGGCCGCTCCATTGCCCACCACCACGCGGTCCTGCTTGATGCCAAAGTACTTGCCGGCCAACAGCGAGTTGACCGCCATGCCCGACGGATACTGCGTGAGCAGTGCGTCCAGGTTGGCACGCAGCTCATCGCGCAGCCGCTGTGGCGGGAAGTAGGGGTTGACCAGATAGCAGAAGTCCAGCAGCCGCCCAAATCGCCAGTAACCGCCATATCGGCGGTTGATCATCGCCAGTCGCTCACCCTCGGGGGCAAAGATGGTGCTGGCGATGTCCAGGTCTTGCGCGTCGTCAATCTCATACCACCGTCGCGTACCAATGTCCAACGCCTTGATCTCCACATGGTCAAGCGTGCTCACCACACGCAGCACCTGCTCGTAGTAGTCATTATTGCCCATCACCTGGCTGTAAGCCTCGAGGAAGGGCACATACACGTCGTGCAGAAACTCGCGGCTCAGCTTGTAGATGTTTACCGTCTTGTAATAGTTGTCCACCTCGGCATAGTTGAACGCCTTGCGGGGCACAAAGTTCACGATGTTGCCATCGGCGTCGATTCGCACCATCGTCCCGTCCATCCACGGCTCATACTTAGCCACCAGCGCCACATCCCTGTGCTCGCAGCCCACAACCAGTGGCAGCAACGAGTCGTCAAAGATCAGGTCGCTCTCAATGAGCAGCGTATCGTCGGCCTGCAGTTGTTGCTTGACCAGCCACAGCGAGTAGATGTTGTTGGTGCGGTCATAGATGGGATTGACGGCAAACTCCAGTCGTAGCGGGCCGTGGTAGTTCTGCTCCAGATGGTCGCGCAGCTTCTGTCCCTGATAGCCCACAACGACGACCACGCGTTGCAGCGGCAACTGTCCCAGCTGCCGCAGCGCGCGGTCGATGAGCTTCTGTCCATTGACCTCGACCATGCACTTGGTGTTGTCACGCGTGTATTCGCCCAACCGCCGCCCCATGCCGGCGGCCAAGATGATAGCTTGCATAGTTCTTCATTGCCTTTAAAATCCCCGCAAAATTAGTGCAAACCGAGCGAAGCACAAAATAAAAGACGTAGTTTTTTATTTTTGCTTCCGAGGTGCCGCCTAATTTCGAGGGTGCAGCCCTCAACATAGTGCAAACCGAGCGAAGCACAAAATAAAAGACGCAGTTTTTTATTTTTGCTTCCGAGGTGCCGCCTAATTTCGAGGGCGCAGCCCTCAACATAGTGCAAGTAGAGCGAAAAAGCAAAGTTTCACTCCGATTTTCCGAAACAAAGCCTAAAAATGCGATTAAGCAAGAGTCATGCGAATTCGTTCGTTGATAGCCGAGCGTGAGCATTTAATCTAAATTTTGGCTTTCGGTCGCAGTTGGTCTTAGCCGATAAAAATATAAAACTTGTTCTCCCATCGCGTAGCGGGCGTTCTCGTGAATTCTAATAGCAAGTG
>DEKO01000117.1 GCA_002353885.1 Porphyromonadaceae bacterium UBA2720 | reverse complement strand
GTCTGCTGCTCCGCGGTATCGACTACAAGACCATCAAGCGCGGTATGGTTATCTGCCATCCGGGTATGGTGAAGCCCCACGATCACTTCAAGGCTTCGATCTATGTCCTGAAGAAAGAAGAGGGTGGCCGTCACACTCCGTTCCACAACAAGTATCGTCCTCAGTTCTACATCCGCACGCTGGATGTGACTGGCGAGATCAAGTTGCCCGAGGGCATCGAGATGGTTATGCCTGGCGATAACGTGGAGATTGAGGTTAGCCTGATTACTCCGGTGGCTTGCAGCGCAGGTCTGCGTTTCGCAATCCGTGAGGGTGGCCGCACCGTCGGTTCGGGCCAGATCACCGAGATCCTCGAGGACATCGCTTAATATCCAAGCTTACATACCAAGTGCCGGCCGCAGCGCCGAGCGTGACAGGCCGGCACTTTGTTTAATACGGGAATAGCTCAGTTGGTAGAGCGACGGTCTCCAAAACCGTAGGTCGTGAGTTCGAGCCTTACTTCCCGTGCTAATTTTGACACTCAATCAAGATGAAGAAATATAAAGTACTTACGGATATCGAGGAGTCTTATAACGAACTCGTTCATAAGGTTTCTTGGCCCAGCAAGAGCGAGCTTGCCAATAGTACAGTCATCGTGATGGTTGCTTCCATCATCATGGCGATTGTCATTTGGCTCGTCGACCTGGCGATCAATCAGATCATGCATCTTATCTACAACATCCCAGCCGCCTGAGACTAGATGTTGTGGCATGCACGAGAGTGCATCATGCCTGACACGGCCCAAAAACATTAACCAACAATCGTAGCAAACAGGAGACAATGGCTGAAGCAGCAAAAAAGTGGTACGTGCTGCGTACCATTTCGGGGAAAGAACTCAAAGTGAAGGAAATGCTTGAGGCGGCATGTAAGAATGTCGCTCAGTATGGAAATCACATTTCCCAGGTGTTGGTTCCGACCGAGAAGGTCTTGGCTACCCGCAACGGCAAGAAGGTAATCAAGGAGAAGATTCTCTTCTCGGGTTACGTCTATGTCGAGGCTTGTCTTACTGGCGAGATTGAGAATTTCCTTCAGAACACGACCAACGTCATTGATTTTCTGCGTTCGCGCGAGACCGGCAAAAAGCCTGTCACTGTGCCCGAGTCGCAGATTGCGCAGATGCTTGGAAATGCCGAGGAGAAGGAGGTTGAGACCGTCGATGTGCTTAACGACTTTATGGTCGGAGAGACAGTTAAGGTGAGTTATGGCCCCTTCAGTGGCTTCTTTGGTGAAATCCGGGAGGTCAACCGCGAGAAGCAGGAGCTCACTGTGATGGTCAAAGTTTTCGGCCGCGAGACACCGCTCAAACTGGAGAATTCGCAAGTCGAACGCGAGTAAACCCGTGTGATGTTACGCGACATGGGTGTGCTATGCGTCGTTTTTAAATCCCAATAAAAAACAAGAACAATGGCTAAAGAAATTGCTGGACAGATCAAATTGCAGATTAAAGGTGGAGCAGCAAACCCTTCACCGCCAGTAGGTCCCGCTCTGGGTTCTAAGGGTATCAACATCATGGAGTTTTGCAAGCAATTCAATGCCCGTACCCAGGCCAAGGCTGGCAAGGTGCTCCCCGTGGTGATCACCTACTATGCCGACAAGAGCTTCGACTTTGTTGTCAAGACATCGCCGGTGCCCGTGCAGCTGATTGAGGCTGCCAAGGTCAAGGGTGGATCAGGTGAGCCCAACCGCAAGAAGGTTGCTAGCGTCACTTGGGACCAGGTTAAAGAGATTGCTGAAGACAAAATGCCTGATTTGAACTGTTTTACACTAGCCTCGGCTATGCGCATGGTGGCCGGAACAGCAAGAAGTATGGGTATCACTGTAAAGGGCGAATTCCCCGAAAACATTTAATCTTCAATTATTATGGGTAAACTAACAAAAAATCAAAAGATAGCCGCCGAGAAAATTGAAGCAGGGAAGGTTTACACTCTTGCGGAAGCTGCAGCATTGTTGAAGGAAATCACCTTCACCAAGTTTGATGCCTCAGCTGATATCGATGTACGTCTTGGTGTTGACCCCCGCAAGGCCAACCAGATGGTGCGTGGCGTTGTCTCGCTCCCTCATGGAACTGGCAAGCAGGTGCGTGTCCTGGTTCTGTGCAACCCCGACCAGGAGGCTGCCGCTAAGGAGGCTGGTGCCGACTACGTAGGTCTCGACGAGTATATCGACAAGATCAAAGGCGGTTGGACCGACGTTGATGTGATTATTACGCAGCCCCAAATCATGGGCAAGATTGGTCCTCTGGGCCGTGTGCTGGGTCCCCGTGGCCTGATGCCGAACCCCAAGAGTGGAACTGTCACGCCCGATGTTGCAAAGGCTGTGAAAGAAGTGAAACAGGGTAAGATTGACTTTAAAGTCGACAAGGGTGGTATTGTGCACACCAGCATTGGCAAGGTTTCGTTCACGCCCGACCAGATCCGTGAGAACGCCACCGCGTTCATCCAGACGCTGATCAAGCTGAAACCTGCTGCTGCCAAGGGCACATATATCAAGAGCATTTATCTTTCGAGCACAATGAGTAAGGGTATTAAAGTTGATACCAAGTCGATTGAAGCTTAATCATTTTAAAAAACTGAACAAAGATGCGTAAAGAAGATAAGGCTTTATTGATTGACAAGATCAAGGACACGCTGTCGCAGTACAGTGTTGTATACCTGGCCGAGACCACCGCTCTCAATGCTGAGCGCACAGTTGACCTGCGTCGCGCTGCCTTCAAGGCCGGCATCAAGATGATGGTTGTCAAGAACACTCTGTTGAAGAAGGCTATGGAGCAGTTAGATGTTGACTACTCGGGCCTCTATGATTCCCTGGCTGGGAGCACGACGTTGCTGTTGTGCAACACAGGCAACGCTCCTGCCCGACTGATTAAGGACTTCCGTAAGAAGAAGGAGACTATTCCTGCTTTCAAGGCCGCCTATGTAGAGGAGACCGTGTTTGTGGGTGAGGAGCACCTCGAGTCGTTGTGCCACCTCAAGAGCAAGAACGAGCTCATCGCCGATGTGGTGGCTCTGCTGCAATCTCCGGCCAAGAATGTTATCAGCGCACTGCAAAGTGGTGGTGGTAAGATTCACGGAATCCTGGAAACATTATCAAAAAAAGAAGACTAAACAAATAATCACGAAACAATTACAATTAAAATCATACAACAATGGCAGATTTGAAAGCTTTTGCAGAACAGTTGGTTAATCTTACAGTCAAGGAAGTTAACGAACTCGCTGAGATCCTGAAAACAGAATATGGTATCGAACCCGCCGCTGCAGCTGTTGCAGTTGCTGCTGGTCCCGCCGCTGGTGCCGCTCCCGCCGAGGAGGAGAAGACTTCGTTCGACGTCATTCTCAAGGCTGCTGGTGCTAACAAGCTCCAGGTCATCAAGAAGGTGAAAGAGCTCACTGGCCTTGGCCTGAAGGAGGCAAAGGATCTGGTTGACAAGGCTCCCGGCACCGTCAAGGAGGCCATGCCTAAGGCTGACGCTGAGGGTCTGAAGAATGAGCTCGAAGCTCTGGGTGCTGAGATTGAACTGAAATAATCACGCCTGATTTTCAGGTGTATAGGTTAAGAATCCCCATGCATTGTCGATTCTTAACCTTTTTGTGTCAAGATGATAATCCGCTGATAAGTTATTTAACTCATTGATTTTCACGACACATCGCTTGACCAGCATGACGGTTGGCTCACGCGCCATTGTATCTCTCGAAGGGGAACAATGGTGTGTGGGTTGACCTATGCTAGTCGATTACTGTCTCCACATTTCACTTTACATTTTCGAGTTCACTAATATATTCTTTCAATGTCAGTATCAAAGCAACCACGTGTCAATTTTGCACGCGTGAGGAACCCGTATCCTTATCCCGACTTCCTCGACGTGCAGTTGCAGTCGTTCCGCGACTTCCTGCAACTGGATACCCCAACTGAGAAACGAAAAAACGAGGGACTCTATAAAGTTTTCAGCGAGAATTTCCCCATTGCGGACACTCGCAACAACTTTGTGCTCGAATTCCTTGATTATTACATCGACCCGCCCCGCTACTCGATTGATGAGTGTCTCGAGCGTGGTCTGACCTATTGCGTTCCACTCAAGGCCAAGTTGAAGCTCTATTGCACCGACCCCGACCATGAGGATTTTGCCACTGAGGTGCAGAGTGTGTACCTGGGCGCAATCCCCTATATGACCGACAAGGGTACTTTTGTCATCAATGGTGCTGAGCGCGTTGTCGTGTCGCAGTTGCATCGCAGTCCTGGTGTGTTCTTCGGGCAGAGTGTCCATGCCAATGGCACCAAACTCTATTCGGCGCGCATCATCCCGTTCCGTGGGTCATGGATTGAGTTTGCCACCGACATCAATAATGTGATGTATGCCTACATCGACCGCAAGAAGAAGCTGCCGGTGACCACGTTGTTGCGTGCCATTGGGCTTGAGACTGACAATGACATCATCAAGATCTTCGGTCTTGCCGAAGAAATCAAGGTGAACAAGACCAACCTCAAGAAGTGTGTCGGTCGTCGAATGGCTGCACGTGTGTTGCACTCGTGGAACCAGGACTTTGTCGACGAAGGCACCGGTGAGGTGATTTCGATTGAACGTAACGAGGTGGTCGTTGAGCGTGACACTGTCATCGAAGAGGACAACATTGCTGCTATCCTAGAGAGTGGTGTACAGACTATCCTGCTTCACAAGGAGGATGTTAACATCAGCGAGTACCAGATTATCTATAACACGCTGAGCAAGGACACTTGCAACAGCGAGCGCGAGGCCGTCAACTACATCTATCGACAGTTGCGCAACGCCGAGCCACCCGATGATGCCACTGCTCGCGAGGTCATCAATAACCTTTTCTTCAGCGAAAAGCGTTATGACCTGGGCGAGGTGGGACGTTTCCGCATCAACAAGAAATTGTCGCTGGAGACGTCGATGGACGTGCGTGTGCTCACCAAGGAGGATATCATCGAGATCATTAAGTATCTTATCGGCCTCATTAACAGCAAGACTGATGTCGATGATATCGACCACTTGAGCAACCGCCGCGTGCGCACTGTGGGCGAGCAGCTTTACAACCAGTTCGGAGTGGGATTGGCACGTATGGCTCGCACCATCCGTGAGCGCATGAACGTTCGTGACAACGAGGTGTTCACCCCGACCGACCTGATCAATGCCAAGACCATCTCGTCGGTGATCAACACGTTCTTTGGAACCAATGCTCTGTCGCAGTTCATGGACCAGACCAACCCGCTGGCCGAGATCACGCACAAGCGTCGTATGTCGGCTCTGGGTCCTGGCGGTCTGTCGCGCGAGCGTGCCGGATTTGAGGTGCGCGACGTGCACTATACGCACTATGGCCGTCTGTGCCCGATTGAGACTCCTGAAGGTCCCAACATCGGTCTGATCTCCTCGTTGTGCGTCTATGCTAAGATCAATAAGTTGGGCTTCATCGAGACGCCTTACCGTCCGGTGAGCGACTCGAAGGTCGACTTGAACAATAAGGACATCATCTACCTCACTGCCGAGGCCGAGGAAGGCCGTATCATTGCCCAGGGCAACGCTGTGGTTGACAAGGACGGCAACTTCCAGGATACCCGCATCAAGGCCCGTCTCGATGCCGATTTCCCCGTTGTCTCGCCCGAGCGAGTCGAGTTGATGGACGTGTCTCCGCAACAGATTGCTTCGATTGCGGCAGCACTGATTCCGTTCCTCGAGCACGACGATGCTAACCGTGCTCTGATGGGTGCCAACATGATGCGCCAGGCTGTGCCTCTGATTCACAGCGAGGCTCCTATTGTCGGTACAGGCATCGAAGAGCGTCTGGCCTACGACAGCCGCACGCAAATCATGGCCGAAGGCCCTGGCGTGGTCGAGTATGTCGATGCCGATGTCATCCGCATCCGCTATGACCGCACCGAGGACGAGCAATTTGTATGCTTTGACGAGCCCGTGCGCGAGTATCGTCTGCCCAAGTTCCGCAAGACCAACCAGAGCACGACCATCGACCTGCGTCCCATCTGTGACCGTGGTCAGCGCGTCAACAAGGGTGACCTGTTGACCGAGGGCTACTCGACCGAGAACGGCGAGCTGGCACTGGGACGTAACCTCAAGGTGGCCTACATGCCCTGGAAGGGATATAACTATGAGGACGCCATCGTGCTCAACGAGCGCATGGTGCGTGAGGACATCCTAACCTCTGTCCACGTCGACGAGTACACACTCGAGGTGCGCGAGACCAAGCGAGGCATGGAGGAGTTGACCAACGACATCCCCAATGTGAGCGAGGACGCCACTAAGGATCTGGACGAGCGCGGTATCATCCGTGTGGGTGCGCACATCATCCCTGGCGACATCCTCATCGGCAAGATTACGCCTAAGGGTGAGAGTGATCCCACACCTGAGGAGAAATTGTTGCGTGCCATCTTCGGCGACAAGGCCGGCGACGTCAAAGACGCCTCGCTCAAGGCCAATCCGTCGCTCAAGGGCGTCATTGTGGGCACCCAGCTCTATGCCCGCGCGATGAAGAAACGCATCCGTGGCGGTGACCCTGCCATTGCCAAACTCGAAGAGGAGTATGCTGCTCTGCAGGAGGAACTCCGCGGCCAACTGCTTGAGAAACTCAATGTCCTGACTAAGGACCGCAAGTCGGCAGGCGTGAAGGACTTCATGGACACCGAACTGGTTGCCAAGGGACAGGTCTTCACCCCCGAATTGCTCAACGCCATCGAGGACTTTGAGTCGGTCAATCTGAGCAAGTGGACCACTGATACGCGCATCAACGACATGATTCGCGCCACCATCATGAACTACCTGCACAAGAGCAAGAGCCTAGAGGCTCAGCTCCGCCGCAAGAAGGGTGACATCTCGGTGGGCGATGAGCTGCCCACTGGCATCATGCAGCTTGCCAAGGTCTATGTGGCCAAGAAGCGCAAGATTGGTGTCGGTGACAAGATGGCAGGACGCCACGGCAATAAGGGTATCGTCTCGCGCGTGGTGCGTCAAGAGGACATGCCGTTCCTGGCCGATGGTACTCCCGTCGACTTGGTGCTGAACCCGCTGGGTGTGCCTTCGCGTATGAACCTGGGCCAGGTGTTCGAGGCAGTTCTCGGATGGGCCGGCAAGGAACTGAACGTGAAGTTTGCCACTCCCATCTTTGACGGTGCTTCGCTCGACGACCTCAATGAGTGGACCGACAAGGCCGGTCTGCCGCGTGGTGGCCGCACCCAGCTCTACGATGGTGCCACTGGCGAGCCCTTCGACCAGAAGGCAACAGTCGGTGTGACCTACTTCCTCAAGCTTGGTCACATGGTCGAGGACAAGATGCACGCACGCAGCATTGGCCCGTACTCACTGATTACTCAGCAGCCTCTGGGTGGTAAAGCCCAGTTCGGTGGACAGCGTTTCGGTGAGATGGAGGTTTGGGCACTTGAGGCCTTCGGTGCCTCGCACGTGCTGCAAGAGATCCTCACTGTCAAGAGCGACGACGTGGCTGGCCGCAGCAAGGCTTACGAGGCTATTGTCAAGGGCGACCCGATGCCCAATCCCGGCATTCCCGAGTCACTCAACGTGCTGCTGCATGAGTTGCGCGGCCTGTGCTTGAGCGTGAAATTAGAATAATAAACTCCACACATTACACAATAGTAGAATATGGCTTTTAGAAGAGACACTAAGATCAAGAGCAACTTCTCGCGCATCTCCATCAGTCTGGCATCGCCCGACGAGATTCTGGAGAACTCCTATGGCGAGGTGCTCAAGCCTGAGACCATCAACTATCGCACCTACAAGCCCGAGCGCGATGGACTGTTCTGCGAGCGCATCTTTGGTCCTGTCAAGGACTATGAGTGCCATTGCGGCAAGTACAAGCGCATTCGCTACAAGGGCATCGTGTGCGACCACTGTGGTGTGGAGGTCACTGAGAAGAAAGTTCGTCGCGAGCGCAGCGGCCACATCCAGCTGGTGGTGCCTGTGGCCCACATCTGGTACTTCCGCTCGCTGCCCAACAAGATTGGCTACCTGCTGGGTATGCCCACCAAGAAGCTCGATGCAGTCATTTACTATGAGCGCTATGTTGTCATCAATCCAGGTGGACAGAAGCTCAAGGAGAATGACAAGGACGAGCGTGAACTAGAGAAACTGGACCTGCTCAGCGAGGACGAATACCTGTCGATTGTTGAGCATCTGCCCAAGGAGAATGCCAGTCTCGAGGACGACGATCCCAACAAGTTCATCGCCAAGATGGGTGCCGAGGCCATCTATGACCTGCTCTCGTCGATTGACCTGGACGTGTTGGCCAACCAACTGCGTGACCGTGCCTATAAGGAGAACAGCCAGCAGCGCAAGACCGAGGCTCTGAAGCGCTTGCAGGTTGTCGAATCGTTCCGCACGAGCAAGAACATCAACAGGCCCGAGTGGATGATTCTGAAGGTGCTGCCGGTGATTCCGCCCGATTTGCGCCCCCTCATCCCATTGGATGGTGGACGATTTGCAACGAGCGACATCAACGACCTGTATCGCCGCGTCATCAACCGCAA
>DEKO01000218.1 GCA_002353885.1 Porphyromonadaceae bacterium UBA2720 | reverse complement strand
CGCTGAACAGTTACAAACAGCCGCCTGGCGCACGAGACGCAGGCGGCTGTTTGTTAGGATTTTATCTACTTACTTAACGATGAACTTGCGTCCATTCTGGATGTAGATACCCTGTGCGGGCTTGCCAGCCAGACGGCGACCCATCAGGTCGTAGATGGGTGCATCGGTGTCCTCGGCATTGACATCACTGATGCCGGTGTAGTTGCCAATGAGCACAAAGTCCATCACCACATTGCCGTCAGCGAAGTCGACAACCTGCGTTGCGGGCTCATAGCCCTCAGCAACGACCACCACATCATAGGTCAGTCCACTCTGGAAGACAGGCATCGAGTAGTGACCATCGGCATCGGTAGTGGCAGTGTAAGTCACAGCGTTGTTGACGACGCGGCGCGGTGCACCCTGGGCGGGCTCATCCTCGACAGGACGTGCAGTCAGTGTCACGACAGCACCCTCGATGGCATTGCCCAACTGATCGGTCACCTGGCCACTCATCTCGGCGGGCTCGCTGCTCACGCTCATATACATCACAGGCAGGTTGCAAGCGCCGAAGTCGCCCGACAGCGACGAGTCGCTGGCACGATAGATGCTTTGGCCGGTGACAGTGTTGTCCTGCTCAAAGTAGGTAGTTGCCCAACTGTTGCTCTCGCTGTGTGCACACACACGCAGGTTCTTGCCGGTGTAAACAAACGGCTCGGCCAACTCGACAACGAGGATATCGGAAGTCTCGCGAGTGATGTCGAACGCATAGCTGCCATTATAGACCTGGGTCATAGCGGCAGTCTTGTCGGCATCGAGCAGCACCTGCTGCGGTGTGGCATCTTCGGTGTTTTCGAGCCACAACTGAACGTTGGCAGTGATGCTCTTGGCAGAAGAGCCCTTGCCGCGGAAGGCTATGCGTGTAATCTTGGTGCCGGGAGCCAGATTCAACAGGCTGGCAGGATAGACCGTCTCGCTCTCGCTCTTGTTGTTGTAGAGCTCAAGCGGAGCGTTCTTGCGCTGATCGGTGACCAGAACTTGTCCCACCTGGATGTCGGCCGTGGCAAGCTCTTCGCCGATGGTCATATTGACCACATCGCTCGTGGCAGTGAAGTTGTCGCCAGCAAACTCGATGTAGGCCTCGACAGTGCCCACCTGATGAGGCATGAAGGTGAATGCATACTCATTGTCACCATTGGCAGCCAGTTCAACAGCCTCGGCCTCGGCAACCATCTCACCATCAACCATCAAGCGGGCAGTGTAGCTGCCAGCCTCCTCGACGTTGGCAGTGAGGTTGTGCAAGGTGGCAGTAGCAGTGACCATGTTGTTGACCATGGCAGTGGCAGGAATCTGGGCCTTGGTGACAAAGGCATCGTGCTCGACGGCCACCAGTTTGTAGCCCAAGATGTTGTCGATGCGGGCATTGCCAGCAGCAAAGGCCACATAGACCTGACCGGCTGGAATGTTATCGACGGCGAAACGAGTGAAATTATACTTGGTGTTAGAGCCCCATGCCGTGCCCTCGTAGTCGCTGGACAGACGGTCGGCCTCATCGGTGGCATTGATGTCAAGTGTACGCACCAGCGTCCACTGCTTGCGGTCGGTCGAGTAGTAGACCTCAACCTTGGACACGTCGCCATAGTTGCGTGCGGCGTCAAACGACAGGCTCTGGCCCTGAGCGACCTCGAGCAGCGGCGAGACAATCATCGTTGGGTCGACGTTCTCATTGACAGCATAGTACTTGTTGATGCCCGTCACCAGTTTGTTGCTGACCTCCCATGTACCCAGGTTGAGCATGTCGGTGGGCAGCTGGCCGTCCTCAAAGTTGACAAACCACTGGTTGGGGTCGACCACCTGACCCTTGAGCGAGACCACGATGTCTTCGATGCCCTCGCCACGGATAGTGAGCGTACCGGCCTTGTCGCCCGGTGTCTGCGATGCCAGCGTGATGTTGATGTCCATCTGCTCGTGCTTGCCGATGCTGACAGGTGTTGCATCGGTGCTGAAGCCCTCACCATCGACATTCAGTGCCGTGAGCTGCAGCGCTGCTGCACCATCGTTGTAAAGTGTCACGGTCTTGGTGACACTGCTGTTAGTTGCGCCCAAGTTGAGCTCGCTGCCCGTGGTGAGCTCGGTCATGCCGTCATACAGGCCGGCAATGGGAGCATAGGGCACGGGGGTATAGTTGCGGATGCCACGGTTGGTGCCCGAAACGTTCTCAAACACGTCATATCGGCGGGCTTTGTCCTCCTTGCCTTGCTCGGGCTGGATTGACGCCTCGTCAATGATCGCGCTCATCACAATCTCATCGCTCTCCTGACCCACAGCCAGCGCGGTAGCGATGTCGGTGGTGCTGAGCACGCGCTCGGCAACATAGCTGCCCGTGCCATCGGGCTGCATCAGCACGATGGTCAGGTTATAGCCCTCATCGCCGGGATTCAGGTCGACCTCGCCTGTGTTCTTGACCTTGACCGTAGCTTTGACCTCAAACTGATTGTTCTCGTCGCAGTCGATGTTCTGCTCGGCAACAGCTGGAGTGAGGCTGGTAATGGTCAGACCACGCTGCAGCACCACGTTGGCGCTGGTAGCGGTGAAGTCGTCGATATAGACGTTCTCGGCACGGATACCGATAACGGTGCCCTCGGCAATGCCGGTGAGCTCAATCTCGGTGTAGTCGATGCTGAGCAGACCCGGGTCATCATAGGCAATCTCGGTGCCCATCACCCAGTTGCCATTGTCGTCCTTGCTCATGTTGAAAAAGCGCACCGAGCAGTTGTCGCCTGAGGTGGCCTTCATCGCTTGCAAGGTCACTGTTCCACTCACTGCTGGAGTGATGAGCAGGTCGTTAAGAGCCACATCGGCGTCCTCCCACCAATCGAAGTAGCTCTGCGCACCGGCCTGCAGACAGCCTGAGCCATCAATGCCACCAGTGGCAACGTAGGTGTAGGTCACTTTCTGGCTCGTGTATGAGCCAGTGCTCACCAGGTGGCTCCATCCCGGGGCCACACGGAATGCAGGGTCGCTCGTGTCGATGGCCGTGTTGAAGTCGGCCGTATAGCTCCCCTGGGCACTACTGGCCATGGCCAGCAGCACCATCATGCTTGACAGTAAAAATTTTCTCATTTTGAGTTGTTTATGTTAATTTGTTAGCGTAAAACTGGTGCAAAATTAGAAATAAGATTCCATTTTTGTTCTATTGAACAAAAATCTTAGATTCGATTTAGGTTTTTTTAATTGTATTGCAAGACGCAGTGCAAGTTCAGTGGCAGCCCTTCAGTCCCTTGCTCCCTCCGCCCCCCCAAAAAGAGGATGGTGCCCACGGGGCTATTTTTTGCTGCCTGGAAGCAGAATCATGGCACTCTTTCGCCCAGAAAGCGTCTGATCTGGGACAAGTTGCGCAGGGCCAGCTCACGGCCGATGTCATAGACACGCCGCATCAACTCAGCATCGTGGCATACATGCGGTATACCCAAGTCTTGCTCAGGCTGCAACACCAGGGCTCGGCCGGCTGCGGCTTCGCTGTGCGCGTAGGCCACCTGCTGGTTGTAGAGCACATGGCGGCGGAGCATGGCGTGTGCCACTGCAGGACGCTTGCGCAATAGCCATCGCAGCAGGCGGGCATGACCCAACGGTGCCTTGACATAACCTGGGGGGCGCGTGAGGATGACAATGTTGCAGTCGTAACCCAATTGCTGAAAGTAAGGCAGTGGCACACTATCGGCCAAGCCGCCATCCAGCAGCTCTTGGTCTCCTATCTTGACCACTCGTGAGGCCAGCGGCAATGCAGCCGAGGCGCGTATCCATTCTAGCCCCTCGTAGTCCATCTGTGACAGCGCATGATAGACCGCCTGCCCAGTGTTGACATCAGTACAGACAACATGAAACTCCATCGGACTGGAATTGTAAGTGTCGAAGTCGAAGATGTCGTAGGTGGTGGGCACAATGTGATAGGCAAACTCGGCATTGAACACATTGCCCGTCTTGAGCCACGAACGCAGGCCGCTGTATCGCGGGTCGCGCGCAAATTGCGTGTTGTAGCGGATGACGCGTCCCGGCTGGCGCGACTTATAGTTGCAACCGAAGCAAGCTCCGGCGCTGACGCCCACAACGCCGTCAAGCGCGATGTCGTTTTCCATCATCACGTCCATGATGCCCGCGGTGAACAACCCACGCATGGCACCTCCCTCAAGCACAAGTCCTCGTCTCATGGCACAAAGATAAGCATTTTATTCTTGATTTGTGAGAAACTGTACCATATTTATACCATTATCAACTCTGGACAGCTTGCTTGACAGCTGCCATCCGGCTGCGTGAGACTGGGATGGATTCATGGGTGTGGCATAGAATCAGTTGCATGGCGCCAGCGTGGGAAACAATCTGATCCACTTGTCCCAGATTGACGAGAAATGCTCTGTGGCAACGGATAATTGTCGGATAGGCTTTTAGATCCTCTTCAATCTGTCGCGATGTTGTTCGAAGCATGTCGCAGTGCGCTTGGTCGTCGTGCCATTGATAGACTTTGGTGTAGTTGCCAACAGCCTCGATGTACAGGAGGTCGGCAACATTCAATGTTACGGTCTCACTGGTGGTGCCAGTGAGTACGATAGTGGGTGTTGCTTGAGTGAGAGGTGCCGGTTGAGCGGACTCTTCATGAGGTGTAGCGAGCTTGGCTGCTTCGGCTGCTTTGGCGTGCAACTCTGCTTGCTGTTGCATCGTGTGCAACTGCTCGTTAAGCCTTTTTGTTTCTTCCAGTTCGAGTGCAAGATAGCGGTTACGAAACTTGTATCGCCAATACAGGCCGATGGCAAATGAGCAGAAAGCCAAGAGCAGCAGTGTCTTCAGGAACCCCATGGGCGACAGCGGGTCGGGAGCGCCGATGGCACTCATGGGATAATGGAAATAGGTGCAGATAAGCAGTGCCTCGAGTGGTGTGTTGATCAACTGGAACCGCAGGTTGCGCTTGATGATGTAGTTGACCCCATTGTCGAGAGTGGCTGGCATACGCACAACGTAGCTCATGAGGGCTTCGGTGACATAGCACATGACCACACCCAGCATCAATATGGCAAGTAGGTGTACATACACCATGCTCCCCAACTCGGCCAGACCCATCGGTTGAAAAATAGCCAAGGCAAGACAGACGAATGCAACGCTGATGAGGCGCACTCGCAGGGTCTCTTTTTCTCTTTCATTCATACAGGCCACAAAGCTACAACAATCTGCCCACATAGCCAAACCATTCGTCACATTTTGCGTAAGAAGTCCCGGTTGATTGTCATTCGTCACAATCCCTTGCAGAATATCCCAGAAACTTGGCACCTGCCGCCAGTGGCCGTAATTTTGCACTCGCAATTGATGCGGGGCCGGACGCAGATTGCAAGTATGACTGCAACTATTATCAACAATCAAAAAGTAAAATAGAAAAATGAAAAGAATTACTGTTGCCATCATTATCGTCATGATAGCTGTGATGCTGTTGACATTTAAGGCCATTGCTGTGACTCCCGATTTGAACGGGACCATACTGGACGAAAAGGGTGAACCGATGCCGTTTGTCAATGTGGTGTTGCTGTCGCTGCCCGACTCGGCCTATGTGCAGGGAGCAATGACCGACGAGCAGGGCCGGTTCCTCATCTCGACACCTCAAGGCACTGGCGTGCTGAAGGTGTCTAGCATCGGGTATGAGACACTTTATGTCGCCCCAAGTGCGCTGGGTCAGCCCATCCAAATGAGAGAGGCGACCCTGCTGCTGGGCGAGGTGGTCATCAAGAGCCAGCTGCCCAAGACCTTTGTCAAGGGCGAGGCCATGCGGACCACCGTCGCCGGCACGCTGCTAGAGAAGGCCGGCACCGTGACCGATGCGCTGAAGAGAGTGCCGTCGCTTGAGGCCGAGCGTGATGGTGGTGTCAAGGTGCTGGGGCGTGGCGATGCCGAGGTCTATATCAATGGTCGCAAAGTGCAGGACAACAGCGAACTGTCGCGTCTGCGCTCTGACCAGATTCAGCACATCGATGTCATCCAGAATCCAGGCGCACGCTATGCAGCATCTACCCGTGCCGTGGTGCGCATCACACTCAAGAAGGCGCAGGGCGAGGGCTTCAGTTTCCAGGACAACCTCTCGGCGATGTATCAATATCAAGGCACCATCACCAACAACCTGGATGTGAATTACCGCTTGGGCGGCCTCGATGTCACCGCCTCGTTTTGGGCTGGCCACTACGGGCACACCAAGTCGTTGCAGACCAACGACCTCACTTACTATGTCGGTTCGGACCGCTATGTGGGACGCAGCACCCAGGATGGGCAGAACGACTGGAATGGCTGGTCGCCACAGCTGCAGGTCAACTATATGGTCAACGAGAATCACAGTTTTGGGGCATACTATAAGTTTGACCGGCATCCCAGCGGTGAATTTAACTCGCTGTTTGTCACCGACAACTATGTGAACGAAGTGTACACCGAGCGGTCAGAGAGCCGAATCTGGCAGGCCGACCGGTTCAAGAAGCACATCTTCAATGCCTACTACAACGGCAAGGTGGGCGCACTGGGCATCGACTGGAACGTGGATGGCCTGTTCAACAAGACCACCACCCCCGGCAGCACAACCGAGCAGACGACAGTGTTTGGTGACGAGGACGTGCACATCACTCGAGGCATCGAGAGCAACACCAACAGCGGGAACAACTTCTGGGCAACGAAACTCATCTTGAGCTACCCGGTATGGAAGGGCAACTTGTCAGTGGGCGGCGAGTACTCGCACAACCGGCGCACCGATGCCTACAGTTTCTCGGCCACTAACTCGGTGCCAGTCCGGGCAACCGACACCGAGATCAACGAGTCGTCGACGGCAGCCTTTGCCGAGTATGGCCGCGCTTTTGGCCGGGTTTTTGCCCAGGTGGGACTGCGCTATGAACATCTGAAGAACAACTATTATAACTTCAATGAGCGCGAGGATGAGGCTTGTCGCGACTATGGCGACTGGTTCCCCACGGCGGTTGTCTCGGCTCCCATAGGCAAGGTGCAGTTGTCGCTATCCTATCGTCGCGACATCCAGCGTCCCAACTACAGCAACCTGACCAGTTCGACCATCTACATCAACCGTTACACCTATCAGAGCGGCAATCCCTACTTGAAGCCGACCTATACGCACAGCTTGGTGCTCAATGCTGCCTATCGGTGGATGAACCTGACGTTGAACTATGCCCGCATCAAGGACGCAGTGACAATGGTCACCGAATTGTTTCCCGGCACTGATGACCCGATGGTCAGCCTGGTGCGCCCCGTCAACAGCCAGGATGGCTACAATCGCCTTAACGTCATCGCCTCGCTCAATCCTGTGATTGGCTGCTGGCACCCCACATGGAGCATCTATGCCATCTTTCAGAACTACAAGACGCTGTGTGCTAGCGGCAACACCATCACGCTCAACCATCCATTCTGCTCGCTGTCGTGGAACAATGACATCGTGCTGCCGCGCGGCTTCAGGCTGAATGCGCACGTGCAGTGGACCTCGCGGGGCGACTACGACAACTTCCGTATTACCCGTTGTCGCTTCTACACCGGCATTGGCTTGCAGAAGGATGTCAGCCTGGGCCATGCCGGCTCGCTCACCGTCGACCTGCGGTGCATGGACATCTTCAATACCAACAAGGCTGGTGCCATCATCTTCGGGCTTCGTGAGTTGACCACCTATAATCCGGCTCGTCGCACCTTCTCGCTTGACCTCACCTGGAAGTTTAACACGGCAGCCAGCAAATATCGTGGCTCGGGTGCGGGCGACAAACAGAAGGCGAGAATGTAATGAATTAGAAATTAGGAATTATTATGACAATCCGATTAGAACAACCTGGTGATTACCGTGAGGTGGAGAACCTTACCCGCGAAGCCTTCTGGAACGTTTACCGTCCCGGCTGCACCGAACATTATGTCCTCAATCAATACCGCAGCAATCCCGATTTTATCCCCGATCTCGACCTGGTGATGGAAGAGGACGGACGCATCATGGGACACATCATGTTTTCCAGGGCTGAACTCATTCTCGATGATGGCACGCGCCGTTCGTCGTGGACCTTCGGCCCCATCAGCATCCATCCCGACTATAAACGCAAAGGCTACGGCCTCAAGTTGTTAAACTACGCTCTAGAGAAAGCCCGTGCAATGAGCATCGGCTTCCTGTGTATGGAGGGTAATATCGACTTCTATCGCTATGCGGGCTTCGACTTGGCCAGCAAGATGGGCATTCATTACCATGCCGAGCCGCGCGATGCCGAGGTGCCTTATTTCCTCGCCCAGGAACTCATCCCCGGCTGGCTGAAAAACAACGGCATCATTGAGGCCACTTATTGCCCTCCCAGGGGCTACTTTGTCGCCGATGAGAACGCCGTAGCCTATGAGGCCTATGAAGCAACCTTCCCCGAAAAAGTAAAACTTCACCTGCCAGGGCAATTAGTATAATCTGTAATAAACATGATGCCAGATATAATGATGAAACAGGAAATCAATCCAAAGGATACCAATCGGGCGCTGGCATTTGAGTTGTGGATGAAATCACCCATGCCGATGGTGACGCTCACCAAGACCTTCGACGTGACGCGGCTGTATAAGGTAAGTCGGCGGCGCGGGTTGAAGTTCAACATGCTCCTGTGCTGGAGCATTGGCAATGCGGCGTTACGCATTGAGGAGTTTTACATGTTGCCCCAGAACGGGAAACTGTACAAATTCGATCGTATGGCCATTAACGTAATAGTTGACAACGTTATGGGTGGGCTAAGTTTTTGCGACATTGCCGTTACCGACAATCTGGAGCTGTTTAACGTCAATTACCTGCATCTGACCAAGACTATCAGTCAAACCTGTCAGGACATTTTAGACGATGAAGCCGTAATTGTCGGCACATCGGCTGTGACTGGCACAGAGCTCGACAGCATTGTCAACCAATATACCGACCAGTTCTGCAATCCGATGGTGATGTGGGGACGTTATCGCAAGAAGTGGCTAAAAGTCACCCTTCCCATCTCGTTCCAGTTCCATCATGCACAGATGGACGGTGGTCATGCCGCCCGATTCTTAGAAGAACTGCAAAAGACAATCAGCACGATATAAATATACAAGATTTCATGACACTTCGACCATTCAATATCACCGATGCTCCGACGATTCTGAGTTGGTGTAAGGAT
>DEKO01000222.1 GCA_002353885.1 Porphyromonadaceae bacterium UBA2720 | reverse complement strand
AGGGGGGGAGAGGTGAGGCGGATGAGGCGAATGAGGCGCAGGGTGTTGATTGTAACTCCAGCACGGGTGACATGATAGCCACCATCAAAAGAGAGGGAGTCGGGCACAGTCATTGATTGCGGAGTGGTGACATAAGGATGGCCTATGGCTTGCAACGCTCGTGCGATGGCGGGAGCATAGTGGGCTCGAAAATTTGACAGAGGCGAAACAGGCGGCACCATCACGACCACCGCTCCCGCCTGCTGATAGGCTGCAATCGCTTGCTTAAGCCAGCAGACAAACGACTCATCGACAGACTTGATGTCGGATGGCGCATCAACCCGTCGCTCCTGCGACGAGAATGTCCAATGGTTGACCTCATCGCCATGCTGGTTAAATCCCGACCGGGCATAGACAAAGCGTGTGTTGCTGGACGGTGTATCGAGGGTACGGTTCAGGGGGTACTTGATAAGGCGCTTGAGGTTGGTGTAAGCGGCCTGCGGCATTCCCCTGCCAACATTGAGCTGTTGCGCTGCACTCATGCCCTTCAACCCTCGCCAATGCGTTGCCATCATCAACAACGCCAATGTCTCGGGTTCACCATTGCCACCCGAGAAAAAGTTCCCATACTCAATCTGCAGCACCACGATGTCGCCTGTCTGAATGTAAGGCAGCACGTCGCACATGACCAGTCTCATGCCACAGCCGGCATGAAGACCCATGTTGGCCACATTACAGCCCAAAGAGTCGGCCATCATTTTAGAATCAACCCCAAAGGCCAGGTTACTTCCCCCCAGAAGAATTATTCTGGGCTGCTTCAGGGTATCGATCATGGCTAGTTTGTCACTATAAGTCGCCAGATAATTATTGCTGTCGGGTGGTACGAGGAAAACCAGTGCCGCATTGATTATCAACAATATAACCAGCACATTGAGCAAGCGTATAACAAAGTGTTTCATCGTTCAGAACTGGAAATAGATAAACTGCGACTGGGTGCCGGCAAACATGAGGATGACTTGCGCCACTACTGCCATGAGTGCCAGCCTTCCCCACAGCATGTGGCGCGACACAGTGGTGGTGCAGCATTGCAGTGCATGCTGGCGGTCTTGAGCCCTATACTCAGCCATCAACATCATGACGATGGGCAGCGCCACGACCCCAAGGCGGCCGATGTCCATACCCTGCCACAACGGCAAGTGCCCTACCCTAACCATCACCGCGAGATAATCAACCGCTTGCGCAATAGAAGGTGCACGAAAAATAACCCATCCGATAAGCACCAGCACGAAGGTCAACAACCAGTTGCCGCGCAACTTCAATGCCCGATAGAACAGCAACAGAGCCGCATGATAAAGTCCCCAGCAAACAAAAGTCCAGTTGGCTCCATGCCACAACCCACTGAGCAACCACACAAGCAAGACATTGCGCATCACCATGGGTTTGGCACATCGGTTTCCACCCAAAGGGATGTAGACATAGTCGCGAAACCATGTCGTGAGCGAGATGTGCCACCGTCGCCAGAAGTCGGGTATGGTTCGAGCGAAATAGGGATAGTTGAAGTTGCGCGTCAGGTCAATGCCAAAGAGCCGCGCACACCCAATGGCCATATCGCTATATCCTGAGAAGTCGCCATAAATCTGAAAAGCAAAAAGCAACACCCCCATGGCTAGCCATCCACTGCCCATTTCGTGTGGGTGAGCCCAGATGGCATCGACCAGCGGTGCACAGTTGTCGGCAATGACCATCTTCTTGAATGCTCCCCACAGCATCTGCCACACACCATCTATTGCTCGGTCTTGATCGAAATGACGCGGGCGCTGAAACTGCGGCAATAGTTCGGTGGCTCGCTCGATGGGCCCCGCCACCAGCTGTGGGAAGAAACTGATGTAAGCAAAGAAGTCCACGACCTCGCGTGTGGGCGAGATGCGCCCCCGATAGACATCGATGGCGTAGCTCAACGCTTGAAAGGTGTAGAAGCTAATGCCTACTGGCAACACTATATTGAGTGTTGGCGCATCAATGTGCCATCCTAGCACAGTGGCCAGCGCATGCAAGTTGTCGGCAAAAAAATCGAAATATTTGAACACCGCCAGTATGGCAAGATTGAGCACAACGTTGACTCCACAAATCCATTTTCTCACCGAGCAAAAACGCTGTATCAGCAATCCACTGGAAAAACTACACGCCGTAGTGATTGCAATCAGCAGCAAGAAGCGCCATTCCCACCATCCATAAAACAGATAGCTAGCTGCAAGCACAAGGACATTCTGATGGCGCCGATTGTTCAATGACCAATAGATGGCAAAGACAATGGGTAAGAAAACTATGAATTCCAGCGAGTTAAATTGCATATCCAGGTTTCATTTTGGTACAAGAGGCACTCCCTTGCTCCCCAAAATCACTGCGGAGAGCAAAGTAAAAAGGAACAAACAAGCAGAAAAAAGAATCTTATCGGCCTAGCATTGCATTGACAACTGTGCTGACATCGCTGATGTCAACCACGCTGTCACCCGTGACATCAAACAGCCACTTGGTGTATAGTGGCGGCGCGGTGTCATGGCCTTGATGTCCAATGGGTACATCGTATCCCAGCATGACGTTGATGATGATATTGATGTCGGTGATGTCGACCAGTCCGTCATGGTTAAGGTCGCATGGCAGAGCTGCCTCTGTCTGAAAATACGAACCTCGATAGAGGATGTTTCCATCCAAATCAGTGAGCATCATGAGCCCTAAGACACCCTGGCTGAGCGACTCTGAACGACGCGCAAAAGGGTTGTCAAGGAATCCCACCACAGGGCCGTCAACTCCCACTCCCTGGACATATCGAGCATTCTCAAGGTTCAGACTGTAGACTTCGACCACCGTGTCGCCCAGTTGCGCCTCGGTGATCTCGGAGACAAAGATTGTGTCAACCTGGTCTTTGTAATAATTGTTGAGATTATAGATGAAGGCTTGAACATTGTCAAAGTCATATACCAGATACTCCTGCGTGAGGTCTTGGAATGTCCCCGGCAATGTCATGAAAGGCCGTTGACACGTATCACCATGGATCATCGGTGCGAAGAAAACTTTGCCATCCTGTTCCCTAGCCAGCGCCACCGGGCTATCATGAGGCGCGAGCCGGTCGGTCGCATACCGATAGCACTTCTTGTAATCGATGCCCCTAACGATGGTGTCGCCCATGAATTGCATCTTCAGGTCGATGATGGTGAAAGTGGAATCGCCGCTTGCACTATCGGGTCCATTCTCAAAAGTGGCATAAGCATAATGCCAAACCACCCCTTCGCGCACGAGACACGGACGGTGTATGTTCTGCGCCATCACTGAGATGGCAACCCATGTCAACAGACATGTAACAGCAAATGTTCTTTTCATCATTTAAAGAAATCATTTAAAAAAATCATTACAGACAACTCTTCTGATTGCCAAGTCGCTAGCCACAAGATGCAGGCAACGCCCGAAGAGCCCGACTTATTGTCAATGCAAAAGTAGTACAAAACCGGTGCCCCGACAAATAAAACTCCGCAACACTATACCAGCACAAATCATTGATTTTCATTGTCATGCTCCACAAAACGGCCGTAACTAACCAGTGAAGGTACTATAAAAATGGACGATTTTTTACCATTTCACCCAAATAATTGACCAAAGTTATGTCCAATCCTAGACGTTTGGCCAGTCGATGTCGCAGCGCGCGAACCACCGAGTCGTTCTTCAAACCCAAGCATACCGCTATGCTGGATGAACGCATCCCCAATGCAGTGAGAATCACCATGCCACGCTCTTTTTCGTCTAGGTCAGGGTGCTCGTTCAGGAAATTAGATATCGCCCCATCATTATTGTCATCGATATAGCATTGCAGCTCGCTGAGCAACTCACCACGCTCGGTAAACGACTCAACTTCTTTCACAAACTGCTTGTAGAACACCTTTTCGGGATATTCGTTGCTCATATTGATTAACCGGTTGCACAGGCCGCTATACACAGACAGAAGTTCGGTCAACCGTTGGTTCAAGTGCATATCAGACTGTCGGTTGTGCTCAAACATCTGTTGCTGCAAGATTTGCTCTTCCTTCAACTGGTCAATCTGCATCTTCAGTCCAGCATACTGCCTAATGTTGCGGTGATGTATCATATAGCCAAGTCCAGCCATGACCATCAAACCCGCAAGTATTGCGAGCAGCAACCAGTTGAATCGCGCTGTATCGCGCTGGTGCTCATGTTGTCGCTGCCTCACATCGCCCTGATGGTCCATTGCCAGCAATCGAGCCATGACGGCATTGGCCCTAAGTGAGTCATGCAATTGCTCGCGTTGCTCACTGTAGGCGATGTAGTCGACGATATCGTGTTGATTTTTTGCCATCGTCTTGAGGCAGAACAAACGCATGGACGTTCGTTGATCGTTGTCGTCATGCCGGTTGGCCATGTCCAGAAAATGCTGTGCCGAGTCGTTACGTCCCATCAGCGCATAAGCGCATGCAGCGTCAAGCATCGCGTCGATCGCATATCTTGCTGTGGGATAATGATTCACGCAGTAGGTTGCCAGTTCCTTGGCCGTCTCATGTATCGAATCCTTGAGATAGCCTCTGGCCAGATATTCCAAGCTCCGTGCACAGTTGGCACTGTCGCCGCATTGCCGCGCCAACTGGTAAGCTCTCTCCAGGTTGTGTCTGGCCGAATCGATGCCCATACTGCGTTGCAGTGCGCCTGCACCCAGTAACGAATAGATGATTTGCAATGTGTCTCCAACCTTCTTATAGTAATAAAGTGCCCGTTCGAAGCGCCGGAGGTCTTCGTTGTTCTGCACACTAAAGTTGGACAATAGCTGCGCGATGCGGTAGTTGACTTGCGCTATGTTGCGCCAGTCGGTTGTGTCGGCGGTTGCCTCTGCCTCTTTGTAGAGCGCCATGGCTTGTTCGGGCAGGTCGTTGACTTCGTAATGCAGCCCCAGGTAAATCATTGCTCTCACCAGCCGCTCGTTATCGCCTCGATGGCGTTTATAATAAGTGAGAGCCGCAATGGCCAGCGAGTCGTTTGCCAGATCGAAACGCCCCGTTCGGTAGGCCGTTTGAGTCCACAACAATGCATAGTAGGCGCGCGTAGCGTCGTCGCCCAAACTCGCTGAGTCGACGCTGCGCAGCAAGGCCAGCGAACTGTCTGGCAAGGTATAGATCAGCTCNNNNTCGTCGGCTTTGTCCAAAAGCCGCTTGTTCTGGTCTTGGCACGACAGCACAGCCATGGCAAGCAGCATCAACAGGATGAAAGATAGAATCTGTCTCATCGCATCTCGATTGCAATATGATTCTGCAAAGGTAGGACAAATCCTAAAATGTGGCAAAACTTTTTGCGCAACACCAATCTACGGCAAACAGCTGACTCACAACTATTTGTCGCAAAAATTCGCCGAAACATTGCGCAAAAAACGTACAACCACGAAGTGCTAAATTCAGCCTGGCTGAGAATAAATGGCTCCCAGGCCACAAAATCACACGCAGATATTTTCTCATACAGATCACACAGATTGCTGCACGCTTTGCGCAATGTTGGGTCGA
>DEKO01000063.1 GCA_002353885.1 Porphyromonadaceae bacterium UBA2720 | reverse complement strand
ATGTATAATTAACTAAGTATTGTATTAAGATACTCAATCCTATAATTATGTCTATAAGCCCGATTTCGGTAGTTTTATGTTGAAATGTTTTGTGTTTAAAACATTAATTGTATCTTTGCGCAATTTGATAACTATAAATTACGATTTAAAATTAACGATTATGAAAAAACTACTGCTTATTACATTGGTGTGCTGGTGTGCCATTGCCGTCAGCGCACAGAACCAGGTCCAGACCGCCATCCTGCAGCATGGCGCTGAGACAACTGTGTACAACGGAAGTCAGGCTCTGGTTAACGCCTATAATGCCGCAGTCAACGGAGATGTCATAACCCTATCGGCTGGTACGTTCACACCGACCAATATCGAGAAGTCTGTCTCGCTCTACGGAGCAGGATTTGAGAATCATGATGACCTGGGCACTCACTTGACCATCATGGGTGGTTTTGCTGTGGGACTAGCAAACGATACGTTACGCAATGTCCACATTGAAGGCATTTATGTCAATGGAAGATTGAGGATTGCCGGAGGACCAACCGACCAGTTGCACATCGTCAAGTGTTATGTCAATGAGCAAATCTTTTTCGAGCAGATGAGTCAAAACACAATCATAGACCAATGCATTGTCAAGTCGAATCTCACGTCGTACAATTCGAGATATTTGGCTAAAAATATGTTGGTTACCAATACCCTGGTTATGGGCAATCTTAGTGGCTTCTTGCCTGAGAGTACTGTGATGATCGACCATTGCATGTTGCGCAACCAACTCTGGAAGTATGACGAAACGGCGGCATTCACGTGGATCAACTGCATCTTCTATAATGATGACCGGGCTTGTTGGGACAGTGATTATCGCATGGTCAGCCCGGCCAGTGTGGTGCGCAACTGCATCCATGTACAGGATGCTTCAGGCAGCTACAATACCTTCAACGGCTTCCGCGATGCCGATGTCGATGGATGCTGGCTGGTACGCTTGGCTGATATCTTTGCTGATGGTGAGAATGGAGCCTATACTGAAACTCGCACCTATGAGTTGCAGCAACCCGATGTGTGGGTGGGGACCGATGGAACCGAAGTGGGCCTGCGTGGCGGGCATGGCTGGGGCAAGGCTCCGGGCATCCCTGTCGTCAAGCGCATGCAACTTGCCGTCGAGGGTACACAACTCAAGGTGGACTACGAGGCCGAGGCACGCTAATCTTGTTCAACCCTGAAACATTTTTGGTTATGAACAAGATACGTAATTCTATATGGCTGCTTGCTACAGTGCTTTGTGGATTGACCACAGCGGCACAAGGCGTAGTCATTCAACGCCAGGGATGGATTGATGGCATGGTTTCTGAGCCCGTAGCACTGGCCGAAGGCACTGCCAGGCTTGATATTGCGGGGCTACAGCCAGGACTTCATTCATTCACCATGCGCGTGCAGGACAACAACGGGCTGTGGAGCTCACCGGTGACTCAGTTCTTTGTCGTGCCGTCTAGTGGTAATCAAGCGCATGAGATTGTGCTGGCCGAGGCATGGCTAGATGGCAAGTTTGCACAGCGCCAATCGCTGCCGCAGGCCCATGCCGAGATTGATGTGATGTCGCTCACGCCTGGTCTGCACACACTCACTATGCGCGTGCAGGACAACAATGGGCTGTGGAGCGGTAACATGACGCAATATTTTGTAGTCCCCTACCAGACGCAGGAGCCAGCAGAGATAGCCCGGTGTGTGGGGTGGGTTGATAGCAATGTGAAACAACGGCAGGCACTCAATCCACATCAAGCAATCATTGATGTCACCGGACTCTCGGTAGGTATTCACCTGTTCACCGCTGTTGCGCAGGACACGCGGGGGTGGTGGAGTTCGCCCTTGTCGCAGTACTTTTTGATTCCGTTGGAGCAACACAGCAGAGTGACTGTCGACCAGTGCATGTATTGGTTCAACGACAGTGTTCATAACACGCAGTATGCGGCACTAGACTCAGTCTGTGGCATTGTTGACCTGGATATCAGTCACTTGGCTCAAGGCGAACATACCTTGTGGTGGCGTGTGCGAGACACAAAAGGCGCATGGAGCGAGCCGTTTAAACAGACGTTCACCATAACGATGTCCGAGTACTTGTTGGGTGATGTTAATAATGATGGAGATGTTGATATTGCTGATGTCAATATCATCATCAATGTCATGCTGGGTCGGGATCAGGCTTCGAATTATGGTCACCGATGCTATGTCACCGATGACGAGACAGTCGACATCTCAGATGTCAATGCTGTGATTAACATCATGCTGGGCAAGTAGCAAGCAAATCTCACGCAGATTACGCTGATGAACTGAGTGCAGATTTCATCAGCGCAATCTGCGTGAGTTTTCTTTTTGCGATTAAAACAGTCTTGGCGATATTCAAGGATGACGCTAGGAGGGCAGTCGCTCACTTTCGAGGCACATTTTCTGGGGCGGGCACCCAGGCGTAGGCGCCGATGTCGATGCCGTCGCGCGACCAGCGGTCGACGCCGTAGCGGTCATATCGGGCGCGGGCAGGGCAGTAGCTGCGGTTGCCGCGGGCAATGGCGTCGCTCTCGTTCTTCAGGCGATAGTCGAAGATGTAGTCGTCGCGCACGACGCAGAACTTGGGGTCGGCCTTCCACACCATGTCGATGAAGTGTGGGTCGTCACTGCCCGACAGCTTCATCAGACAGTTGCGCAGATACAGGTCGGTGCCTTCAAGGTCGCCAATGTTGATTTCTTGCGTCATGCCATAGAGGATGCAGTTGTCGAGAT
>DEKO01000005.1 GCA_002353885.1 Porphyromonadaceae bacterium UBA2720 | reverse complement strand
CGTGCAACACTCGCTTCATCATCTCCCCGAGCCCTTCGGGGTTGCTCGAGCTATGCCGAGTACAGCCAAGATTATTCAATTAAACTTATAAACGTCAAGAGCAATAAAATGAGAAAGTCCAACTGGATGCTAGCCACAATGATAGTGGCTGCAATGAGCATCAGCGCACAGGATGCTGCTGTGCAAACCTATTTCGAACTGAGTCAAATGCCCAAACTGATCAACATCATGCCCGAGCCACCGGCTTTCGATAGCCCCGAGTTCGCAGCCGATGTAGTGCGCTACTGCTGGGGCAAACAGCAACGGCAGGATCCTGTCCGTGTGGCCCAAGCCATTGCCGATGCCGAGTGGGACGACCATGTCAAGCTGTACGGGTTGTGGCAAGAAGCGTTTGGCTTGGAGATTAACCCGACCAACACTCCCGAGATTTGGAACTTGCTGGAGACCAGTATCGCCACCACCGACCCTATGCGCAAGGAGACCAAGGCCTACTATAAACGTCAGCGTCCGTTTGAGCGCTATGACGACGCGATGCCCTCGCACGAAGAGGACGAGCTGCGCGGTGAGGGCAGCTATCCCAGCGGTCACAGTTTGCGTGGTTGGTGCATCTCGCTCTTGCTTGCCCAGATAGCTCCGCAGCGTGCCGATCAGGTTTTCAAGCGTGGGTGGGACTACTGCAATAGTCGTGTCATTGTGGGCGCGCATTGGCAGAGTGATGTGGACAATAGCCGCACGGCCGCCAGCATCGGATTCTGTGCCTTGCAAGGCAGCGAGGAGTTTATCGCCCAGATGAAGAAGGCCCAGGCCGAATACATCGCCAAGACTCAAAGCCAGTCGGCCATTGGCGCAGTCTCAGCCCAGCATGCCGCACAACCCACCCATGCCTACAATCTGCAGGGTCAGGCTCTCGCCTCCGACTATCACGGCATTGTGATTGAAGGCAACAAGAAGACTATCAAGTAATCACAGATAGCACGTCTTTTCCCCCCTCTGCACACACGAGAGGGGGAATTTTTATTATTTGCCGATACATTCAGGCAAGGTTGCCATATTTCTTTTCAAATAATTCTTGATGTTCCTCGCCCCACTGCAGCATGGCATCAATGATGGGAATCAGTGTCATGCCTAGCGGCGAGATGGCATATTCGCTGCGTGGTGGCAACTCGGGATAGATGGTCTTGGTCACCAGACCATCATCGACCATTTCTTTCAGCTGCAGGTCGAGTACACGGGGTGTGGCTTCGGGCAGAGCCTTGTGCAACTGGCTGGGGCGCATCGACGTGTGACGGAGTTCGTCCAGGATGCACGACTTCCACTTCGAGTCAATCAGGCTGATAGTCAGTCGCAGAGGGCAACTGAGGTCTACAGGAATTTTGCGTTTATACATTTGGTTGGGCTCTGAAAGTTTGCCGCAAAGGTAACAATATTGTTCAAAAAAATGGGTATATCGAAAAATAATTCTGTATATGAAAAATTTTTCGGTACTTGTGACATTCGGTATTAGTGTCTACTTTTGCATCGAATTTATTAACCAAACATCAATCGATAATGAGATCATCTATTGCTGAGTACGCAGCGGTCGAAGCTGCCGCCATGAAGTTTGTAAAGAGTGTTGCCGAGGGCAACAGCAAGTATGCCAAAGAGTTGTTTACCGGCGATGCCGTGCTCTTCGGCTATCTGGACGGTGAACTGGAGCATGGCTCCATCGAGCAGTTCTATCACAACGTCGACACGGTCGGTGCTGGCGCCGATTTCAAGGCTCGTGTTGATGTCGTCTCGATTGAGGAAACCGTGGCTGTGGTGCGCGTGCTCGAGGAGAAATGGGGTGGCCGCATTGACTTCACCGACTACCTGCTGTTGATGAAGATGAACGGTGAATGGAAGTGCGTGGCTAAGGCCTACAACCAGAACTCCGACACAATCAAGAAGTGATGTGACTGGCTGACGAGTAAAAAGCAGATTGCGACCTGCCGAGTGGTAGGTCGCAATCTGTTTTTGGGTGTCAGCAGGTGTACATCAGGCTCATCGTTGGGGAGTGGGGTAGGTCACTTGCCCAGCATCAGGTTGATAATCAGGTTGACATCGCCCACATCCACCTGGTTGTCGCCGGTGATGTCGGCCACCCCTGGATACTGGTCAGCGGTGTTCTTGCCCAGTAGGATATTGATGATGATATTGACATCGCTCACGTCCACAGCACCGTCACCGTTGATGTCACCGGGCAACAATGCGTCTGGGTCATAGCCCAGTTGTTGGTCCATCCACTCCAGCCGGTCGCTCAGCCACCCCTTGAGATATTGAATCTCATCGTCCAGGTTTTGAGAAATATATTTGTTGGGCCACACATATTGTCCCCATCGGGGCCAGGCTTGGCTGTTGCGGCCCTCGGCACCCTGGATGGTGAGCACATTGGCCATGGAGTCGACCAGGGCTATGAGACGATCTTCTCTGAAGTTGGCACGGCGATATTGTGCCCAGCGGTCTTTGAGCAGGTCGGTGTAGTAGGGGTCGTTGTTGAGTTTGTACCACCAGAAGGGTGCCAGCTGGCTGTCGCCCTGGCTGTTGAGTAGATCGTTGTTCTCATAGACCCAGTTGTTGGTGTACCAGCCATTATAGTAGTCGGAATTGCCATAAGCCAGGTTCATGTCCCACAGCACCATCTTGAAGTGCGTGTCGATGCTGTCGCTGCGCTTGAAGAACTTAGCGCTCAGTCGGTAGCCGTCTACATTATGACCAAACTCTTGTGCCAGCTGATAGTCGACAAACGACAGTGGGTCGATATACTTGCGGTAGCCTTTCTCGGGGTCGCGATACTGAGCTGAGTTGAAAGCATCTTCCATGGCGTCAAAACGACCGTTGATCCAGTTGATCTGCTCGTCGGTCATGTCCTCATAGTCGGGCGACTTGTACTGGACGTAGATATATCTTGACCACATCGTGTTGCCATTCTTGCCCACGGGATGATACTTCGACCGGTGTGTCATCTCGTCGTTGCGGTCAATCTCAAGAATGTATCCGCCGGTGATTGAGTCGCCCTCGATGCCTGGGTCGCCCACATTGCAACGGTGCTTTCCCTTGCTTACCACCTCGGTCAGGACATACACACCATAGTAGGTGCCGTCAAGAATCATCTCACAGAAGCGGCCATCGGGTGTAAAATCCATCCACGGCCTTGCCAGCTCGAAAGCCAGCATGTCGCGCATCATGCTCTTGTCGCTGAAGGGGGCCAGCAGAGCCCAGTTGTTGTCCTTGTGCATGCCCAGAATCTTGACCTTGACCTTCTGGCCGTTGTCTTCGATTGGGGCATCGAGTGTGCGGAAAGAATAGGGCTTCTTGTCACTGCTGCTGAACGACGAGTTGCCACGGTAGCGCAGGCCGATGTAGCCTTCATAGTCAATGTGCTGCCCCGGGTGGGCCACTGTGTCGGCATAGTTGAGTTGCCCGTCGCCATTGTGGATGATCTTCATGCGCGCAGTGATGCGCTCTTCGCGGTCAATCATCTCACCGTCAACATCAATCCACACAATCGGCAAGTTGGTCTGAGTGAGTCGGACGCGCGTGTTGTCGGGGGCAAAATTGTCCCACCAGTAGTTGGCCTGTGCAGCTATGGCCACTAGCAGTAACGCAGATAAAAGCAAGAATTGTCGCATGGTTGTAGCCTTATTTGATGCTCACCATCATCAGGTTCAGGTTCAGGTGAAGGGGGTATATACAAAAGAAGGGTAAGCGAACTACATCGCGCCGCTACAACCCGCTACCCTTGCTTCGGTCAAGACCTGGGGGATTTACGGGGAGCTGGCCGTGTAGGACTTACCCGGCTGCAAAGGTACAACTTTTTTTGCACCCGACAACAATTTCAAGAAAAATTTCGCTGTTTTTGCAAAAAAACGTACCACCCTCCGATTGATACATTATATATAAGGCAGTACAACAAAATCACAACAGCCACGAGCAACAAAACTCGTGGCTGCTGTGTGAGTCTCCCTATAGTGGAAGGGGTTACTTGGTCAGTTCAAAGCCCACGCGGGCACCATTCTGGCTCTGGGCCAGCTGCTTGACGGCAGCCACAGCAGTGGCATTGTTGACCTTGCCCACCTTTTGCAGCAGAGTGGTCATCTGGTTGGCGTCAAACATCAGTGCGATGCCATTGTTGGTCTTCATCACATTGCCCTTGATGGTCTGTGCGGCGGTCTTCAGAGCAATCTCGCCATTGGCCTTGTTGAACGTGTAGGTGCCGTTGAAGGGGATGCCGTTGACTTGAGCATTGAACGTTTTGTCTGTGCCAAAGTTGAACGATGTGTTCCTCTTGGTGATGCCTGCGGCCTGGAAGTTGGGAGCCAGCGACTGAATCAGGCTGTTGGCGGCGTTCACACCACCGGCCTTGTTCAGTGTCTGCTGGTTAGTAAAGGCTGCGCTGGCGCCGTTGTAGTTCCAGTTGCCGGCCAGACTCGATGCGTCAAAGCCATAGCCGCCCAGCAACACATTGCCCAGAATGCTGCCCAGCACATTGCCCAGCACACTGCCGCCCGTGCCATAGCCCGTGTTTGTGCCATAGCCATAACCATAACCGGTGTTGTTCATACCCATGCCGCAGCTGGTGGCCAACAGTGCCACAGCTGCAAGAATTGCGATAATACCTTTTTTCATAATGCTTGAATATTTTATTTGGTTTGTACGTTCATTGGGGGCAAAAGTACAAAAAAACTTGATATGTATCTTATTTTTCGCAGAAAAAATTATTTTTTGGCACGTATTTTGCTTATTATCGGTTGAAAACATTCAATGTTATCAAAAAATGGCAAACAATAAGATTCTGGACTTTGAGGCCTATCGGAATAACTTCTCCGACTCAGGCTTGTGGGAAAAAATCAAGCAAGTGGCCAAGAAGGCGGGCATCAAGGTGGTCTATGCTGCACTGGTGCTTTATTATCTGGCCAAAGATGGAGATATGCCCATCAAGGACAAACTCAAGATCTATGGAGCGCTGGGCTATTTCATCCTGCCCATCGACATGATTCCCGACTCGATTATCGCACTTGGATTCACCGACGACTTTGCCGCACTGGCCTATGCGCTATACTCGGCTGCCCGATATGTCACACCCGAAATCAAAGCCAAGGCCGAGAAAAAGTTGGAGGAATGGTTCGGCAACTATGACCGTGCGCTGATAGCGGGACTCCTACCTGCAACAACAGCCGACGATAATGACCAGGTGTGAATCGTCACCATCACACCAGGGTGTTAATAACTTTTGTGTCGGCCGATGATGGTGGGCTCAGCAAGAATTGCTAACTTTGTGGGCACAAAAAGCAATCTCGTTATGAACCGCATTGGCAAACTATATTTCCGCTATGGCACCATGGGGTCGGCCAAGACCGCAATGCTGCTCACACAGGCCTATAACTTCGAGGAGCGGGGCATGCGCTATCTGTGCATGAAGCCCATCATCGATGACCGTGAGAAGGACAATGTCATACGCTCACGCATCGGCATCGAACGTCGTTGTGAGTGGATTTATCCCACTACCGACCTCTATCAGGCCATCAAGAAGCATTGCGACCAGAACCAGATGGTGTTTGACTGGATACTCATCGACGAGTCGCAGTTTCTGCACGAGCAACAGGTCGACCAACTGGCAAGAGTGGTCGATGAGTTTGGGACAAATGTGGTCTGCTATGGTCTGAGAACCGACTTCCAGAGCCGACTCTTTGAGGGCAGTCGACGGTTGTTTGAGCTAGCCGACACCATCGACGAGGTCAAGTCGACTTGCTCCTGTGGCCGCAAGACCATCATCAACGCACGCATTGACGGCCAGGGCAACATCGTCACCGATGGGGCTCAGGTCGAGATTGGAGGCGACGACAAGTATGTGGCGCTCTGTCGCAGCTGTTGGCGCAATCGGCGCATCGAGAGTGCCAACCGCAATGCCATCAACTTCGACGCTGGGCTCACCCTGTTCACTTAATTACTCAAGTTTCTGAGTTACTTTTTTTAGTAGTTAAGTAGTTAAGGAGTTAAAGGGAGTTAAGACGATACTTTTAGTAGTTAACTCCTGACAAGAAGCAACAAGACATCCGTCTTAACTACTTTAACTACTTAACTCCTTTAACTACAGAATAGAAACTCCTTTAACTACCGAAAAGTAGCTACTTGCGAAACTTGAGTTAATTAGGACTGACCTTAGTTGAACTTACAGCATTTTGCTCACGCAATCGTTTGCGTGACGATTTGTTGTTTTTGCTATCGTTTGAGTGTTATGTTATTAAGGTGTTTTGTTATTTTTGTGGTATTAAATCTTGAGAATACAAGCATGGCCTAATACATGTTAGGAACCACTCAGAAACTATTATTTATTTTACTTAAACAAAACAACCTTATGAAAAAGTTTACGCTATTCATGAGCCTGCTGACGATGATGATAGTCGGGCTGCAGGCAAGGGCTGCCGACGTCTATGTGGCGACTGATGACCCCACATTCAATGTCTACACATGGAGCCCTGAGCAGTTTGGAGGTTGGCCTGGCACACTCATCACCGAGGCTGCCACGCTCACCGAGGTCAACGGCATGCAGTACTACAAGATGACGCTCGAGGGGACCGGGCGGTTTATCATCTTCAACAAGGACGGTGTGCAGACGCAAAACATTCCTCTGCAGGACGGAGACAACTTCTTCACCTATCCCGTCAATGGCAATTACGGGCTGTATGAGACCACCAACCCACCCATCGAGATCACGAGCTATACCATCGCAGGCGATGCGACTCTGATGGGAGCAAACTGGGACCCTGCCGCCACTGACAACGACATGACGCTGCAAGGCGACGGCACCTACCAGCTGGTGAAAGCTGATGTCCAGCTCGGCGCAGGCAGCTATCAGTACAAGGTGGTTGGCAACCATGCCTGGAGCCTCTGGGAGGTTCCCCAGCAGGGTAACGATACGCTGACCATCGCTGAGGACGGCAAGTACAACGTGACGTTCACGCTGACTTTGGGCGACGATGCGTCAAGCAGCACGCTCACCGCTGTGGCCGAGAAGGTCGAGGATGTTGTCATCGAGCACAACTACACCATTGCCGGTGACGAGGCACTCATGGGCTCGAACTGGAGCACCGGCGACGAGGCCAACCTGATGACGCTGCAAGACGATGGCAGTTACCAGCTGGTCAAGGAGAATGTCGAACTTAATGCCCAGGGCTACGAGTACAAGGTGGTGCGTGACCACTCTTGGGACTGGGCCGTTCCCCAGAGCGGCAACCAGACGCTGTCCATTGCCGAGGCCGGCAAGTACAACGTGACGTTCACGCTGACTTTGGGCGAGGAGAACGTGCTGACAGCCACAGCCGAGAAGATAGAGGAGCAACCTGTCGAGATCACAAGCTACACCATCGTTGGCGACTCGGCCCTGGTGGGTGCCGCCTGGAATCCCGAGCTGACCGCCAACGATATGGTTCTGCAAGAGGACGACACCTATAAGCTGGTCAAGGAGAACCTTGAGCTTGAGGCCAAGGGCTACGAGTACAAGGTGACCGCCAACCACAGCTGGGGCGTCTTTGAGGTTCCCATGCAGGGCAACCAGACGCTGTCCATCGCCGAGGCCGGCAAGTACAACGTGACGTTCACGCTGACTTTGGGCGAGGAGAACGTGCTGACAGCCACTGCCGAGAAGATAGAGGAGCAACCTGTCGAGATCACAAGCTACACCATCGTTGGCGACTCGGCCCTGGTGGGTGCCGCCTGGAATCCCGAGCTGACCGCCAACGACATGGCTCTGCAAGAAGATGGCAGCTACCAGCTGGTCAAGGAGAATGTCGAACTTGAGGCCAAGGGCTACGAGTACAAGGTGACCGCCAACCACACCTGGCAGGTGTGGGAGGTTCCCATGCAGGGTAACCAGACGCTGTCCATTGCCGAGGCCGGCAAGTACAACGTGACGTTCACGCTGACTTTGGGCGAGGAGAACGTGCTCACCGCCACTGCCGAGAAGATTGAGGAACCCCAGCCCGAGCCCAAGTACTTGCTGCATTACGGACTCAACGAGGATGGTGCCGAGTGGGTCGATGTCGAGTTTGTCGACAACGAGGGCGTGCTCGAGGCTACTGCCGAGTTTGCCGAGAACACTGAGTTTGTCATTAACTATGGCGACTTGTGGTATGGCGGAATCGTCGCCAGTGAGGAAGAGGCTTACTACTTGATTCACGCCGGATGGTGCAATGACATCCCATTGGCTACTGATGGCCACAAGAACTTCCACATCAACGAGGCTGGCACCTACACCTTCGTGCTGACCATTGGTGAAGAAGGTATCAAGATGGATGTGTTGGGATTCCCTGCTCCGGTTCTGCATGGCGACGTCAATGGAGACGGATTTGTTGATGTGGGCGACATCGGTGTGCTTGTCAACATCATGTTGGGCACCGAGAATGCCGCTGACTATCCCAATGCCAATGTTGATGGACTCGGCTCGATCGACGTGAGTGACGTCAACGAGGTGGTCAATATCATGCTTGGCTTGCAACAGTAGTTTTGGGGCAAGAGATTAACAAACCGGGGTGCGACCAACCGAATGGTCGCACCCCGGTATTATTGGGGTCAGGTAATGCCAACTACTTCTTGACAAACAGGCTCAACACCCAGTTGACCAGCGCCATGACAATGCTGAAGGCCAAGGCCCACAAGAAACCCTCAACTTTGAAGTGGTTGCTCATCATCCAACTGCACAGCATCACCATCAGGGCGTTGATCACCAGGGTGAACAGCCCCAAGGTCAAGATGTTGATGGGTAGAGAGAAAAACTTGACAATGGGGCGGATAAACGTGTTGATCAGTCCCAGCACGGCGGCCACCAGCAGGGCAGCCCACCAAGGTTCGACGGTCACTCCGTCCAGCGTCCAAGCGGTGATCCACACCGCCAAGGCCGAAATAATAAATCTGGCTATCATATTCGTTTGTATTGTTGCCGCAACGATTGTTAATACTGAGTTTCCTATGGTCCTCAATGGAGGCAAAATTACGGCTTTTTGGCCACATAGCAGCAAAAATCGGTCAAAAATTATTCCTATCTCACTGCAATTTTGTAATTTCGCAGCCAGAATTACAAGATTATTTGGATAATGAATAAAGTTTCGGGTCAAAAATTGCTCATCTACTCCAAGGACTACATCATGATTGTCTTTGGACTTTTCCTCTATGCCTTGGGATTCACAACATTCATTCTCCCCGAGAAGGTGGTTACCGGCGGTGTGGTCGGTTTGGCATCGTTATGCCGATTTGCCTTCGGCTGGAATGTTGGTATCACCAACTACGCCATCAACATCCTGCTACTCATCATTGCATTTCACACCGTGGGCAAGCAGTTTGTCATCCGCACCATCTTCGGTGCTACTGTCGCATCGATTCTCATCATGCTCATGGACCCATGGAGCTATCAGCCGCTGGTGCAGCAACAGCCATTCATGAACATCATCATCGGTTCGGCGCTGTGCGGCATGGGACTGGGCATTACCTTCTCGCACAATGGCAGCAGCGGCGGTACAGACATTGTTGCGGCCATGGTCACTAAGCACACCAACATATCGTTCGGGCGAATGATGTTGTACTGCGATATGTGCATCATCTCGTCTAGCTACCTCATCTTCCACAGCCCCGACAAGATTGTCTATGGTCTTGTGTTTATGATTATCGACTCGATAGTGGCAGACATGGTCATCAACAATAGCCGTCAGGCTGTGCAATACATGATTTTCAGTGACAAGTGGCAGCAGATTGCCGATGCCATCACAGGCGATGCACACCGTGGTTGCACAGTTCTGGATGGAACTGGCTGGTACACCAAGAAGCCCGTCAAGGTCATCTTGGTCATGTGCCGCAAACTCGAAAGTGTCAACATTGCACGCATCATCAAGGCTGTGGATGACAAGGCTTTCATCACAAAGACCAACGTCAATGGTGTCTATGGTTATGGCTTTGACGAGATGAAGGTGAAACTCAGCAAGGCACAGAAGGAGCATATCGATGAAGAAACCCAGCCACATAACGGATAGGTGGCGTCGAGTGGTGCTGGTGCTTGCTATGCTAACGCCAGTGACCATGGTGGCGCAGAAGTCTCACACCCGTCAGCCCATGGCTGTCGGGGTGACCTATAACTATGCCACCGAATATCATCAGCATGGCATCGGGGCAAAGTTGCAGTTGGGCATCGACAGCCATTGGCGCATTGAGCCCGAAATGATCTACTTCGCGCAAAGCCGCGATGTGACCACGCTGCAACTCAATGTCAATGTGCACTATGTGCAACATGTGGCTGGCCCCCTGGCATTGTATCCGTTTGTAGGCATGACCTATAGTCACTGGGGATATGACGGGCCCAATGTGAACCGTTGGGGAGCCAACCTGGGAGCAGGCCTAGAATTGAGTCTGGGACGTCGGTGGGTGGCACTGGGCGAGGCGCGTTTCATGCTTGTCAAGCAAGAGACTCAAGCTATCACTACACTAGGCATCAAACATTTGTTTTAACTAATATATTATCAATGATGAAAAAGCTACTTTTTATTGCCATCATTGCCATGGTGTCGATGGTGGCCAAGGCAGACTCAGGCGACATCAGCGCAGGAGTGCAGTTCAATTATGGTTCAAAGCACACACTCATGGGATTGGGTGCACACATGCTCATTGAGCCTGTCAATCGGTTCCGCGTAGCTCCCGAGTTCTTGTATTACTTCAAGAACAACCACTGGGAGGGATACAATGTCAATCTTAATTTCCACTACATCATCAGCTTACACAGTTCTTCAAATTTCTATCCCGTTTTGGGCTTCTCCTATGCCAACTATAAGTACGAGGGCTTGAAGGGCGAAGACCACTTCGGCGCCAACATCGGTGTGGGCTATGAGTATTTGATCAATCGTCAGTTCCGTTTCTACATCGAGCAGAAGTTCCAGGCGCTGAGCAAGAGCTGGAACCAGAGCGTCACCACCTTGGGCTTGCGTTACACCTTCTGATGGCTTTCAGGTGGTGAAACTTGAGACCACCTGAAATCTCAGACGAAAAAAGAGTTGCATTTCCCTTGCAGGAAGTGCAACTCTGTTTCTTCACGATGGAGTGGATAATTACTCTCCGGGAGCGATGGCGCCGGTGGGGCAAGCGTCTGCGCAAGTGCCGCAGTCGATGCACACATCAGGATCAATCTTGTAGATGTCGCCCTCGCTGATTGCGCCGGTGGGGCAAACGCCCTGGCAAGTTCCACATGCCACGCAGCTGTCTGAAATTACGTATGCCATAGTTCTAAATCAAAAAAATGAAGTGTTATTAATTAAAATAGTTCTAAACGGTCTGCAAAAGTACTGCTATTTTTCGAACTGTACAATGCTTTTCCCGCTTTTTTTGCTCGGTAATTGCAATTTCTATGCCAACATGCCCAAAATTCACCAAAAAAGCATTAACTTTGCACTCACCCGCCATCTGGTGGGACAAAGATTATACAATTATTTTTTACACAGGTTGGACTGGAAAGAAAAACTAGGGGCGGCATTCTCAATCGAAGTGCCCACCCACGAGCAGATAGAGGCCGAAAAGGCCAAGCAGGAGCAAGTTCACAAGGGCGATGCACTGCAGCAACAAGGCAAACAGGTTGCACATGTCGTGGTCGAGCGAAAGGGCCGAGCAGGAAAGGTGGCTACCATCATTGTCGACCTCAAGTGTGACGACCAGGCGCTCAAGGAACTGGCTAGTCGCCTCAAGCAACAATTGGGCGTGGGCGGGTCGGCACGGGATGGGGAGATTCTCATCCAGGGCGATCATCGGCAGCGTGTCATGCAACTGATGAGCGACATGGGCTTTAAGGTCAAGTAGAATATATTGCGCTATACTCGGGCTATGGAAAAACAACACGAAATTAACTACAAGCGGCTGCATCACGGCCTGTTGCGCATCAGCGCATCGGCAGGATCGGGCAAGACCTACACGCTGGCCGAGCGATACATCATGCTCATGCTCTTTGAGCAAGATGAGCACGGGCTGCTGCACTACAGGCAGCAGGGGGCTTATCACAGCCACATCTTGGCTATTACGTTCACCAATAAGGCCACCGAGGAGATGAAGAAACGTATCATCGACGAACTCTATATCCTGGCCACTACACCCGACGATAGCAAGTTCAAGCGCGATTTCGACGAGATGAGCCAAGAGCATCATTGCTTTGCGCCCGGCGTACTCGATGTTGAGCAGTTGCAGCACGAGGCACGTAAGGCGCTGGCGACGGTGCTATATGACTATGGCGTTTTCAACGTCAGCACCATCGACTCGTTCTTTCAGAGCATTCTGCGTAACTTTGCGCGAGAGCTGGACCGTGACTATAACTATGAGGTGCAAATTGATGAGGATCTTGCTTTGCAAACAGCTATACACAACTTCTTGCTCTCGCTCGGTGCCGATGCGCGGCGACATCAAGGTCGATACCACTTGACCGATGTCGAGCGCTGGGTGCAGGATTACATCAGGCAGCAAGTCAGCAATGGCAAGGACTGGAATTTCTTCAAGGACGATGGGGGACTGCTCAACTTTGCAAAACTCATGAATAAGGAGTTCTTCCGTCAGCAGATGCCTAAGCTGAATGAATATCTCACTTGTGAGGTGGACGGCAAACGACTGCCCGACTTGAAACAAATCAACGCATTCAAGAAGTGCATCATCGAGCTTGCAGACAACTATGAAATTCGCTACAAGGCATATGCGCCATTCATGCAACAGCTGCTTGACAAGTACCAGGTCGACCGCTCGTGCTTGTGGAGCAATCGGCTGGTGCAAAAGTTGATGCAGCCAGACAACCAACTGGCACGTGGCGAGAAATACCCCAAAGGGCTTGGTGAACTCACCGAAGAGAAACTGATCAAGAACAATTTCACCAAGAAGTATGTGCCCGAACAGGGATTTATCGACGAAGTCATGGCATGGCGGCAGCAGGTGATCGCCACATGGCACACCTGGCAGTTGCTGGTCAAGCTCCCCGCCGACTTGGGGCTGCTGGCACTGCTCAACAGCATCGATGAGAACCTCAAGCAATATAGCCGCGACACCAACCAGTTGCTGCTCACCGACACCAACGACCTCATCTCTAGGGTGCTGGACTGCGGGGTCCCATTCATCTATGAGCGGGTGGGAACATGGCTCAACCACTTCATGATAGACGAGTTTCAGGACACTAGCCTCAAACAGTATGAGAACTTCATGCCGCTCATTGAGGATGCCATGGCACGCAGCGACGAGAATCTGTGCATGCTCATCGGCGATGCCAAGCAATCAATCTACCGCTTCCGCAATGCCGAGCCCAGTTTGTTCCGCGACAGGGTCATCAGAGATGCCTGCAGTCATCAATTCGAGTACTATGAGGATCCGCTTGAGACCAACTATCGCAGTTGCCCTGCGGTGGTGAATTTTAACAACTGGCTGTTCGGGCAATTGCTCAACGACCCATCATTGTGCAACTCTCAGCTGTTGAAAGACACCTACATCCGTGATGGTTTCACCCAGAAGTTGGGCAAGACCGAGCCCGAAGGTATGGTCAAGGTGCAGTTTGTTGCAAAGGACAAGGACGGTGACGGGACCAAGGCGGCCGACCTGGTACTGGCCAAGCTGCCCGAATATCTCAACCAACTGCATGAGCGGTTTGCGTGGGGGCGCATTGGCATCCTGGTCAATCGGCGCAAGGAAGGCGATGCCGTTGTCTTGCGCATCATGCAGCACAACAAGACGGTCGCTCCAAACGAGCAAATCGCCATATCAAGTGATGAGTCGATGCTCATTGCCAACTCGCCCAGCGTCAAGCGCATTGTCAGTCTGTTGAGGTTTATTGACCTCACGCAGTTCAGGGTTCCAGAAGATCAGGCCGATGAGTATGCTGATGACCCCACTCGGCAAGACCATCTCATCAACCGAGCACGGCTCAACGACCAATATTTCTATCATGTGCTGGGAAGGTTTATGCAACAGATGGCTGCCGATGAGAATTTAGATCCAGGGCAGGTGTTGGAGCAGTGCTTCGAGCAGACCCAGGCCATCAAGAATATGACCGATGACCAGCAGATGAACGAATATGCCGCGCAAGTCGACAAATTGTTGCCCGAACGCTCGACCGAGCCGATGACGCTCACCAACATTGTTGAGCACATCATTGCGCAGTTTATGCAAGAGACCGAGTCGGTGCCACAAGAGACGGCTCATCTGTTGGCTTTTCAGGATTGTGTGTGTGACTTTGCAGGGCAGCGCAGTGGGGGGACGGTGCGAGAGTTTCTCCGCTATTGGGACACCAAGTGTGACAAGTTGACGGTGCCGGCATCGGCCAGCGATGATGCAATCAGTGTCATGACCATACACAAGTCCAAAGGGCTGGAGTTTGACTGTGTTGTGGTGCCTTTTGCCAACTGGGAGCTGCATGGCGAGGATGGACAACGCAGCCAGCAGTTCTGGGTCAGCAAGGATGTCTTGAAGCAGCAACAGGGCATGGACATCTTGTTGCAGCACGAGGCGATGACCGAAGATTTGTTGCCGCCGTTGCTGCCATTGTCGCAAACTGAGGTCCGGAAACTGGCCGAGGCAGATGTGTGCCTCAAGCAGTATGTTGACAAGTTTGACAACGATGTCTTGGTCGATAATATGGATAAGACCTATGTTGCCTTCACCCGTCCCAAGAAGGAGATGCACATTTTTGCATTCGCCGATCGAGAAATCGGTCAGATGATGCAAAGCATTTTCACTAGCGATGACCGCAATGTGTGTCTCACTCAGGTCGATGCCAATACTTTCCAGTGGGGCGAGCCCTGCCAGCCTGTGGCTAGGACTGGAGGTAGTGACCAGGAGGGTGTGAAGATGGTTCCAATGCCCCCTTATCGGGTAGCATCGGGGGTGGGAAGGCTGCATGTCCGTCTGCCCGAGGATCTCACCGACAAGCAGAACACGGGCACGCGCTTGCATAACTTGATGAGCCGGATAGCCTATCGGCGAGACGTGGAACGCGCCTGGGGATTCTGCCTCAACCGGGGCATCATCAGGGCCGATGACAACGAGTGGCCGCTAGAACGCATAAGGGGCATCATCGACAACATGTTCGCTGACCCTAGAACCACTGCATGGTTTGCCGATGACAACAAGGTCTATAATGAGCGCAATCTATCGTCGGGTGCCAGAACAACTGGTGCTACCAAGCGACCCGATCGTGTCGTGCTCAGGCCTGATGGAACATGGATTGTCATTGACTATAAGTTCGGTGAAAAGAATGTTGAGGGGCACTCAAGGCAGGTCAAGGCCTACATGCATCGGTTGGCCAGAATGGGAAAGAAGCACATCTTGGGCTACATCTGGTATGTGGGGCATGACGACATCGTTCAGGTGGTGTGAGGTCCCCCAAACCCCGTCGTTAGCAATAAGCAGTAAGCTAAAAGCCAATAGCGGCCGCTGGCGACGTCTAATGTCTAACGTCTAATGTCTAACGTCTAACGTCAAAAGTTTGTGAAAAGATTATTGAATAATCTCGGCTGCACTCGGCAATCGATGCAAGCATCATTGCGCTCGTTGGCACGAGATTTGATAGCATTGATGTTGCTGGTTCTGGCTCTGCCAGTGCTGGCACAGAACTATGACTTTGTGGCCGACAGTGTCAATTGCATTGAGCTCAATGGTGATGACTGGTCGACACTGCGCAAGGCACTCAAGAACGCCAAGTCGTGGAATGACGGAAAATTCCAGGTGGTGCAAATCGGTGACAGTCACATCCAACCCGACATCATGACGGCTCAAGTGCGCAACAGCATGCAGGATAAATGGGGCAATGGCGGGCGAGGACTAATACCGGCCTTCAATTTGGCCAAGACCAATGAGCCGCGCGACTATGTGCTCAAGTCATCGACAGCAGTGGATGACTATTCAAGGCTGATGGGCCGGAATTGGACTACCGATATGGGACTCACTGGCGTAGCGGTGAGATTTGACACGGCCTACACCGAGTTGTTTATCAGAGCCAAGTCCAGTGGCGATGAGTTCACGCGAGTCACATTGCTTCATGCTCCTAAGGGGGGCTATGAGACGGCAAAGGTCGGTGGCAAAGTGTTCTTTGCCAGAGAATTGTCGCCCTGGGCACAGCAGTTCAAGCTCGAGGCCGCAACCGACACTGTCAGAATGGGAGTGCCCTGTGGAAGCGACTTCTACGGAGCCATTCTGGCCAACGACCGTCGTGGAGTGATGGTGCACAGCATCGGTAACAATGGCGCAACTTACCGCACTTATTGCAAGGTGTCAGACTTCGGGCAACAGATGCAGGTGTTGCAGCCGCAGCTTGTCATCATCTCGCTAGGAACCAACGAGGCTGCCGGCAATCCCGACGGGATGGAGAGCTACATCACACGGCTCATTGCCGACATACGCAAGCACAACCCCAAAGCTAAGTTCCTGCTCACCACACCCATGGAGTTTGAGATGCGCAAGTCGCACAAGGTTGCTCAGCAAGTCAGGGTGGGCAAACGTAAAAAAGCACGCTACAAGACAGTCTATAAGACAGTCTCGAGCTATGCTGTGATTGACAACGCGCAGCGCGTGAGGCAACTCATCCTCGACTATGGACGGCAGCACAAGATTGCCACATGGGACCTCTATGCTGTGGCAGGGGGACGGGGAGCCTGCAGCAAGTGGGTGGCTGCAGGGCTGATGAACCCAGGCGACCACTTGCATCAGTTGCCTGCAGGCTATGAGTTGCAAGGCAGGCTGCTGGCCCGGGCCTTGATGCAAGTGCTTCAATAATGATGATCAGATTAAAAAATCGACAATAGATGAGCCATAACAAGATTGACTACGACTTGACATGCATTCGCGGCATTGTATTCGATGTCGATGGAGTGCTGTCGCCATCGACCATTCCATTGCATCCATCGGGCGAACCCATGCGCATGGTCAACATCAAGGATGGTTATGCCCTGCAGTTGGCCGTCAAGCATGGGCTGCAGATAGCCATTCTCAGCGGGGCCAACACCGAGGCCATCCGAGTGCGTTTTGAGAGCCTGGGTGTACAGGACATCTATCTGGGCGCTGCCATGAAACTGCCTGTGTTTCAGCAGTGGATGAGCAAGTATGGCTTCGCGCCTCAGCAAGTGGCCTTTGTGGGCGACGACATTCCCGACCTGCAAGTGATGCAGGTGGCAGGCCTGCCTGTGGCACCTGCCGATGCCGCACCTGAGTGCCGTCAGGCTGCCGCCTATGTCTCGCCATGTAATGGAGGATATGGGGTGGGGCGCGACTTGCTTGAGCTGGTAATGAAGGCCCAAGGCCTGTGGCTCGACGACCGACACGCCTTCGGTTGGTGAGGATAGCCCCCCTAAATTCACCCCTGAAGAGGGGAACTTCCTGTAGTGGCAGTCACAACTATAGTTCCCCCTTTAGGGGGGGAGGGGGACCGAATTTATCATTCTATATTCAATCTGCGAAATGTTAGAACAATACGATGTTGTGTTGGCTAGCAAGTCACCCCGACGCCAACAACTGCTCAGCCAGCTGGGCATAAAATTCCGGGTCGAACTCATCGAGGGCATCCAGGAGAGCTATCCTGCTGACATGGTTGCCGATGATGTCGCACAATTCTTGGCTATCCAGAAGGCCAAGCCTTATAACTTGCGTGAAAACGAATTGCTCATCACAGCCGATACTATCGTCGTGCTTGATGGTCATGTCTTGGGTAAGCCTATCGACGAGGCCGATGCACATCGCATGCTGCGGGCCCTCAGCGGCAAGGTCCACCATGTGGTCACTGGAGTGTGTGTCACTACCTGCCACAGCCAGCAAGCATTTGCCGATACCACACAGGTCGAGTTTGCCCAACTCACTGACGATGAGATTGACCATTATATCCAGCACGACCGTCCCATGGACAAGGCTGGAGCCTATGGCATACAGGAGTGGATTGGGCACATCGGGGTGAAGCGCATCGATGGCTGCTTCTATAACGTGATGGGGCTGCCAGTGCCGCGACTCTACGCCCTGCTCAAGACCTTGTGACCAAGGCAGCGAATGCAGCTGGTGGAGTGAGATGGATGCCCGAAGGGTAGGGCACTGAGGCGATAACAAACTTGCCTTGCATGCCGTGGCGGTGGCCCAGCACACTGGTCACTAGTCCCATGGTGCACCGCAAGTTCACCTCGACGCAAGGATTCAGGGCGATGTTGTTGTCACGCTGGCGATAGAGCATCATGTCCACGCCCAGATGGCCGTCATAGTATGGCGCAATCAGCTGGGTGATAGATTGTTGCAAGGCTTCGACCGCTGTGTCCAACGCTGCACATTGGTTGGCAATCATGTCGTGCAAGGCCTGGGGCGAAGCCACTTGTCCCCCGGCATACTGGTGATGCGCATCACTCTCGAACACCGAGTAGCCTATCAGTTCGACCACACCCTGGCTGCATTGCCACTCAGTGGCAAAATCCTGAATTTTATCCAGACCCACCTCACACAGCAGCGAGCCTTGTCGGCGCAATCCGCCACGACACCACTGCCACAAGTGGGCATCGTTCATGTCAAGGACACGATAGATGCCTTGTCCGCTGCCCGAATAGGGGAGCTTCAAGTAGCATCCGTGATGCATGGCTGCCCAATGTTTCACCTCATCAACCGTTGTGAGCTCTACTGGAATGGGGCTGTAGTTGATTCCTGTGAGCAACTGCAGGTGCTTGAGCACGGCGATACTCGTGCGCCGATGCGACAGACGGTGCACAGCCTCGATGCGCTCGGTGCTTGGCAACAGCCTGTCGGGGGCTCCCAAGCGTTGCAATGTGCGGCGTGTGGCGCGGCTCCAGCCCCAGGGCACAAAGCACGCGTCGGTCACCGATGGCAGTTGGTCGGGAGTAATGATGTCTACACCTAGGCCTAGGCTTTGCAGCCAGGGCGCGTCGTTGCGGTCAAGGCACAGCACACTGTCGCCGGGGTGTGCTAGCCATGCTGGCAGCAGCTGCAAGTCGTGCCGCAGCCGTGCAGCGCGTGGTGGGGCTGTGTAATTCAGTCCACCATTGGCCAGTGCCAAGTCGTTTTCAGGGTTAAAGTAGTAAATCGTCATCATCAAACAAGGTGGGCTCGTGCAATGCGGCATGGGGTTCGTGGGGTGGGTTGCTTACTGTCAGGCCCAGCAGGCGTATCGGGCGATGGCTGTAGTCAACCTCGCGCAGCAGTTGCAAAGCCATGGGCAAAATTTGCTCCTTGCTGTTCAACACATCGGCTTGGGTGAAGCTGCGCGTTATCTGCACAAAGTCATGAAACTTGACCTTCAGGGTCAGCGTGGTGCCCTCAAAGCCACTGCGTTCCAGTCTGCCCAGCAGCTCATCGGCAATATGGTCCAGTTCGGAGACGACCTCGGTCTGGGTACTCAGGTCAGTGGCATAGGTGCGTTCGCAACCAGCACTCTTTCGAACCCACTCGGTTACCACCGGCCTCTCGTCAATGCCTCGGGCAAAGTTATAGAATACCTTGCCCATCTTGCCAAAGTGGGCTGTGAGCAGGCTCAATGGTTTGGCATGCAAGTCGGCGCCGGTGTGTATGCCCAGAGCGTGCATGCGGGCTGCTGTCTTCTCGCCTACACCCCAAAACCGCTCAATCTTCAACCTGTCAATAAATTCTTGCGCACGGTCGGGATGGATCGTGCACAGGCCATCGGGCTTGCGATAGTCGCTGCCTACCTTGGCCAAAAACTTGCAATAGCTCACACCCGCCGAGGCAGTGAGTTGGGTGGTGGCACGGATGCGTGACTTGATCTCACGGGCAATATCCACTGCCAGCTCGATGCCTGGCTTGTTGTCGGTCACATCCAGGTAGGCCTCGTCAAGGCTTAGTGGCTCAATCAGGTCGGTATAGTCGGCAAAGATATTGCGGATTTGCATCGACACGGCCTTGTACTTGGCAAAGTGAGGCTCGACAACAATCAAGTTGGGGCATAGCCGATGGGCTGTGCTCACGGCCTGGGCCGAGTGCACGCCATATCGACGTGCCACATAGTTGGCTGTCGACACCACCCCGCGTGGCCCGTCAAAACCTACGGCCACCGGTTTCCCTGCCAGGCTGGGGTTGTCACGCTCCTCGACCGAGACAAAGAATGCGTCCATATCCACATGAATGATCTTGCGCATGCTGCAAAGATAATATTTTCTGCCCAATGCGGCAACATTCCCTTGACTCCTTTAACTATTTGACAAAAGATATTCTTAATTCTTGTCCAAGATTTGCTTGTATAGCAAAAAAAATACTAACTTTGCGCAATTCACAAGCGATGATGAGAGATGAGCAATTGTGATGACATAACGCGGCGCTTCTTTGAGTTGGAGCGATGGCAGCTGGCGCTGGACACAGCTGTCGACAAGCGCATCAATCGCGCCTTGTTGCGAGAGATGGCTAAGCCCGAGACACGCATAGCCCTGTATCATGCCATCGTCCAACGTCGCTACAGCATCTCACCCCCCAGGGCAGTGCTAATCCCTAAGGATAACTATGGCAACTATCGCATGGTCTATGTCAACGATCCAGCCGATCGTGTCATCCTGGCCATCACCAATGAGCTCTTCTTCAATCTCACCCCCGATTGTCTGCATCCGGCTTGCAAGTCTTATGTCACGGGCATAGGCACAGGTCAGGTGGTCATTGAGGCATCGCGGCACATGGCGGCCATGTCGTGCCAGCATGATGTCGTAGGATGGAAAGCCGACCTTTCAAAGTATTTCGACTCTGTCCCGATCGAGTTGATTGACCGGGCATTTGACATGCTCGAGCAGCGATATGGACAATCAGCGCTGGTCGATATGGTGCGGCGTTATTATCACGACAATCGGTACATAGACATTGATGGGAAGCAAGCTTGCAAGTTCATGTCATTGCGCCAGGGTTGCGCAGTATCAGCTTGGTTGGCCGATGTGCTGCTGTGCCACATTGATGAGCGGTTGTCGCGCATGCGCGGCTACTATGTGCGTTATAGCGACGACATGCTCTACATTGGGCCAGACCATCAACAAGCCATGGATGTTCTCTTGCACGAATTGTCGCAACTGAGTCTCAGCCTCAATCCCGACAAGGTCGAGAACTTGTGCGGCGACCGCTGGTTCACTTTTTTGGGTTATAGCATTTGTGGGGCACAGATCTCGTTGTCGCCCAGTCGCATCAAGCGGTTCCAGCGAGCCATCGACCGTGTCACAGGCACAGCACGCGACATGGCGCAGGCCATCAACCGTGTCAACCGTCTGCTGCATCACGGCCGCGACGACCATAGTTGGGCCAGGATGGTCCTGCCCGTGATCAATTGTCAGCGCGATATCGGCACGCTTAATGCTTATGTCATGGATGCCATACGTGCCGCTCACACGGGGCACTGCCGCATTGGTGGGCTGGGATACAACCCTCAAGGCATTGACCATTGCATCGAGCGAGGGCGAGGGCGCCATGTGGCCTCCAATCTGGCTCGCACGCCCAGATGGCTCGATGGCTACTACACGCTGCGATGCATGCGCAAGGCGCTTAAAACCTCATGGGCTGCCTACGACACGATTGTCAGGCAATTGTAAGTCAAGGACTTGTTGGGGTGGGCATCGCGACACCTCCGGAGAAAGGCCCGACAAATGTTAGTTTTATTTGCAGACTCTTGTTTCTCTAAAAAAATGTCATTATCTTTGTCAATCAAAATTCTACTGGCCGCGCACACGGCTTTGCGAGATGCGGAGGGACAATTCATCCTGCTGACGAGCAGCAGGAATCAAAGCCCTAAAGAAATGTGCCACAGCCCTTGGCATCCCGCTTTTGACGATGGATAACGATATTCTCACACGAGCTGCTGTAGCTGCCGCATCAGGCATGAGGGTCGATGTGGATCTCAATGAGCACTGTCTGGCTATCGAGGGCGACTTACTCGTCAGCCATGGACACTGGCAGGGCGAGTTGGGTGTGGATCAAGTGGGCCACAATGCTGCACTGGCTATGATTGAGCAAGCCTATGCCGACTATGAGCGCAGTGTGCCTGCTCACGACGGGCGCGACCATAGTCGATGGTTCTATGCAACCGGCGAGGATAGGCTAACCGACGCACAGTTGGCTCTGGGCGAGGAACGCCCCCTAGCGCGTTGTCGTCTCGAGGTGCTCACGTTGGCCCTTATCGTCAATGGCTCGCTGACAAACGAGAGTCCCTTGATGCGAGGCCGATGGTTCTGGCAGAGCAAGCTTCACCCTCGTCTGGTTATTCTTGCCCAGTGGCTTAAAGGCTAGAGTTAATAGTTTATAGTTAAAAGTCATGGGTTAATGCCACGTCTAGCGCCTAATGTCTGACGTTTAAAAACTAACAATCAACACAACTATGTCACTAGGAAACATCGTAAAAAGTTTTCTTGACCGCCTGCTTAGTGGAAATGGCACCATTGACGCAGTGGTCAACAACCAGCTGCAACAGCAACCCAGCGCACACACGGCGCAAGTGAGCAATGACCCCGTCGAGCAGCACATCAGGCAGCAAGGCTATGTCTGGCAGCCACGCTTGTGGCGGCGACATGTCATGGCGCAGATGTTCAAGATGCTGCACGGCAAACGCGGTTTGCCCATCAGTGAGGAAAACTATGACGCATGCCTTGCATGGCGCAGCTGCAACTATACATGGCAGATGCTCGCAGATGAACTGAGGGCACAAGCGTTGCTCAGCCACGACGACACCGAGCAGTTTGCCGAGCGTAACCGCTGGTTCAATAGCGCTGTTGTCGAGGCAATGGCACGCGATCTGGCAGCTCAAGGCATCGGGGCTGCTGGTGCGGTGCTCAACAACTTGGCTATAGCCCATGACCCTGACGCGCTGCTGGCGGCACTCAAGCCCATGGAGTGGGTATATGTGTACAACTACCCCAAATGTCCTGCATGGATTGACGCATACAAGGGAGCGGGAGCTTACTTCACGATGAAGAACCTCATCCTGTTTCACAACTGTCAGATTCATTTGGACGACGGGCAGGTGCTTGACCGTGATGCGTCGATGCGGCACCTGAGCCAACTCAACGCCAACACAGCCATCAACGGGCAACAGATGTTTGCAACGATGTTGCGTCTTATCTCTGACAACAACTTTGACTGGCAAGAATAGAAGATATGAGATTGCGACAATTTTTCTCGATAGGGTTGTTGTTGCTGGCTGTGCTCACTGCGGCCGGTAACCAGGCCGACACGCTCCGGATCATGACATTCAACATGCATGCGGGGCATGACGCAAGTCTGGCGCAGATTGGGCAACTCATCAGGCACTATCGACCCGACTTTGTGGCACTGCAAGAGGTGGACCACCACACGCATCGCGCAAACAGCAGGCACCAGAACAATCGTGACTTTGTCACCGAACTAGCCTACTTCAGCGGCTTGCAAGGGCTGTTCGGGCCCACCATTGAGTTCAGTGGTGGGCTCTATGGCATAGGCTTGCTCACGCGACATCAGCTGGTTGATGTGCACAACATCAAGCTGCCGCATCCCACGGCCAGCATGGAACAGCGGGGCTTGCTTGAGGGCAGGTTTGTGCTGCCTGATGGAGACACTGTCGTGGTGGCTTGCACGCATCTCGAGGCGTTTGATGCCGTCAGTCGTCAGGCTCAGGCCGAGTTTGTCGAGGAGCATTACGCCCACACCACTCACCCCGTCGTTCTAGCGGGCGACTTCAATGCGCCACCGGGCGACGCATTCATTCAACGCCTCGCAAGCGTGTGGCGCGACTGCACAGGCAATACTCCGACCTTCAGTGTCAAGCAGCCTCGAGAGAAGATTGACTACATCTTTGCTTGCCCGATGCAGTCGTGGCAAGTAGTCGACTGGCAAGTCATCCCCGTGGCCATGAGCGATCACTTCCCGGTCGTAGCCACGCTGGTGAAGCAATGATAACATGAAATGTGAAAAACCAACTGATGATGAGAAGAACGATATTAGCTTCGGTGCTGATGAGCACCATGATGATGATGGCGGGGCAGACCGCCGAGAACCTTGTGTTCACCACCCTGTTGTCTAACCCCATCACCTCGGTCAAGAATCAGAACCGCAGTGGCACTTGCTGGGACTATGCCACGCTTGGTTTTGTCGAGGCCGAGTTGCTGCGCACAACAGGAAAAGTCTATGACTTGAGTGAGATGTTTGTTGCCAGTAAAGACTATGTCGACTGTGCCGAATATCATGTGCGTATGCATGGATATAGCCGATTCTCCGAGGGCGGATCGGCCGATGATGTGTTTGCCGTCATTGAACGTCACGGCATCTGTCCCGAGAGTGCTATGGCACGGCCTGGTGAGATGATTGGTGACACGCTGGCCAACTTTACAGAATTCTTTCGCACACTCGAGCCATATGTGAGTTCTGTCGCAAAGAGCAGCGACAACACGCGGCTCACCTCGCAGTGGCGTGTGGGATTGCAAGGCATCTTGGATGCCTATTTGGGCAAGTGCCCCGAGCGTTTCACCTTTGAGGGCAAGGACTACACACCCTTGTCGTTCTATCACAGCTTAGGCATCAACAAGGATGACTATGTGAGCATCACCAGCTTCACCCACCACCCATTTTACGAGCAATTTGTCATCGAGGCTCCCTACAAGTGGCGGCCTCGGCCCAGCTACAACGTCACACTCGACGAAATGATGAGTACCATCGACCATGCATTGCGACATGGCTATACCGTGTGCTGGGGAGGTGATGTCAGCGAAGACGGATTCACGCGCACCGGACTGGGCATCGCATGCGACATCGAGCATGCCGTCGACCTCACGGGCAGCGACGCTGCACGATGGCTCAAGTTGACCAAGCAAGAGAAGGCCGAGTCGTTGCGACGACTGGGAGCAACGACACCCGAGCTGGTGCCGTCGCAACAGTTGAGGCAAGAACGATTCGACAACTGGCAGTCGACCTATGACCATGTCATGCTCATCTATGGCATTGCACGCGACCAGAAGGGGAGGGAATACTACATGGTTAAGAACTCTTGGGGCGACACTGGCGACTATCACGGCATCTGGTACATGACCAAGGCCTACATTGCCCTCAACACCACCTACATCTTCCTCAACAAACAAGCAGTTCCCAAAAATCTGATGAGCAAACTCTGACAGGAGGCTGCCGTTGGGCTAAACGAAAGGGGCCACACTACATCGCATGACATCTTGCGACGATGTGTGGCCCCTCGTTTGGGGTTGTTGTGATTCCGCTGGGATTCGAACCCAGGACCCNNNCCCACAGCTTAGAAGGCTGTTGCTCTAATCCAACTGAGCTACGGAACCAACTGCCACCTCATGCAGCATGCCGCTGCACAAATGCGGTGCAAAGGTAATACTTTTCGGTGGATTATGTGGCATATGGTGCCGATTTTTTTAAGGTGGGTTCTAAAAATTCCAAAAAGTGCTTATACTGTTTCGGTCATACTGTTTTTCTTTTTGGCGGTTTTTGCCTCAGTTGTCTGAGCCGTAGACCGCAACTGCCTCATCCAGATTTAGCCAAAATCTGCTCAAAAATCTAAAACAATCTGTCACGAGCAATTTATAGAACCTCCCTTAATTTTCGGCTCTTTTTTCACGATGAGCAACTGGCCTGCGCCCGGGCGTGATGCGCGAGCCAGTGGCGCGGGCTTGGTCGTCGGCCCGGTCGCGCAGCACATGGTCGTCGGCTGCTGCATCGACGCGATGTCCAGCGTCCTGACCAGATTTTGCCGCGTTGCCATGGCGGTCGACAGTCACTTGAGTGCCGATGATGCCATAGCTGTTGCGGTCGAGATGTGTGCGCACTAGCGCCACACTGTCTAGCATGGCCATGGTCTGGGGCTGCATGTTGTAGCTGATGTAGCCATAAATCCGCCTCAACTGACGCAGTGTGTCGGTTTGCAGCAGGACCATGTTCCAGTCGCTCGTTGACAGGGGACGAGTAGTGGTTGTCGTGCTGCCGTCGCTGTAGTCGGCTGCCAGTGTTGCAGTCATGCCGCTGCTGTTGCCCTTGATGAGAATGCGCAGCATGTATCGGTCGCCGGGACGATGCTCGCTGTCGGGTTGCTGATCCCATCGCAGCGTGCCATGACGCATGCCTGCCGTGAGCACCCACGACCGGCGCCCGACCCACACGTCGGCCGTGTCGCCGTGGCTGGCATAGGTGGGCTGTGAAGGCTCGAGGCCGCGACTGAGCTGGGGCTCATGAGCCATGCGCTTGGTCAACGACTTTTTCTCGTCCTCGAGCTGACGCATGGCACGATCGCAGACGTCGGTATACACGTCCATGTTGTGGGCATACCACTCCAGCGAGTGGTCATAGAGTTCCTGGCTGACACCATGCTTGGCATAAATCGACTGCTTGAGAGCCATGCGTGTCGAGTCGGTCGGGAAATCGCTGCTGTGCGACTCGATGTAGAACTCTGCCTTGTTCAGATCGGCTATCAGATGCGCCATCTTGCTCTCGCTAATGACGCCATCAGGAGCTTTGTTGCACGATGCAATTGCCAGCACCAACAGTATCAACCCATATGTAACAGTTGCAGGCCTCATGAGGCATCGCTGCTGGCCGCTGCGCCGTCCGATGGGGTGTCGTCGCTCGCGGCAAGGTTGTCATTCTCGGATTGGACTGGGCCAGACAGATGTTTGGCATAGAAGATAATCAGCACAATCACGCTCACACTGAGCGCGGCATCGGCCACGTTGAAGATGGGCTGGAAGAACACGAAGTGCTCGCCGCCCACCAGCGGAAGCCATGACGGCCAGTCCCACTCAAAGAGCGGGAAGTAGAACATGTCCACAACCCGACCATTGAAGAGCGTGCCATATCCGCCCTCAGGTGGGAACAACTGAGCCACTTCGGGAAACTGAGGTGCATTGAATATCACGCCGTAGAAGATGCAGTCCAACACATTGCCTGCTGCACCGGCTGTGATGAGCGCGATGCAAGCGATGTAGCCACGCGGCAGGTCGGTGCGGCGGCGCAGCTTGAACAAGTAGTAGGTGAAGCCCACGACAGCAATGATGCGGAACCATGTGAGCAGCATCTTGCTGCCCAACTCCATGCCGAAAGCCATGCCGTTGTTCTCGATAAACAGCAGGCGGAACCACGATGCTATCTGCAGTTCCTCGCCGTAGTAGAAGTGTGTCTTGACCCAGACCTTCAGACTCTGGTCGATGATGATGACCGCCACGATGATAATCGCAGCGAGCCATCCGTGAGAGAGGCGTTTCATCGGCGCATCTTGCGTTGTTGCTCGATCTCCTTGCCCTCAATCGAGGTCGTGGCATGGGGTACGGCCAACAGGCGACCTTTGGGGATGAGCTTGCCTGTCACGCGGCAGATGCCATAGGTGCCATTCTCGATGCGACGTAGTGCTGCCTGCAGCTTGTTGATAAACTCCAGCTGGCGCTGGGCGCGCTGGCTGGCCTCTTCTTTGCTCAGCGTGTTGGCACCCTCTTCCATTACTTTGAAGGTGGGGTCTGACTCATCGACCATGATGTTGCCCTTGAGCAGGTCGTAGTTTGCCTGAGCCTGCTCGAGTTTCTCAAGGATGATCTGCTTGAACTCTTGCAGCTCCTCGTCACTATATCTTACTTTCTCTTCAGCCATTGTCCTTATAAATGAGTTGAATAATGTATGATGCTTAATTCTTGTTGTTGGTTAAGTGAATCTCAGGCTTTGTCGACCGTCATGTGCACCTGGAGGTCATCCTTCTCGGCATCGACAGTGTCATCGTGGTCGACTGCCTGGACGGTCACACTCACAGCCTGCACCTGCTGGGCGATATACTCGCCGTAGTGTTCGACAGCTGCAGTCACGCGCTCGTCGGGCTGCAGACGCACCACCACCTTGTCGGTGATGTCAAAGTTCTTGGCCTTGCGGATGTTCTGGATGCGGTTGACCAGCTCGCGGGCCATTCCCTCGTTGCGCAGCTCGTCGGTCAAGGTGATGTCAAGGGCCACGGTCAGGTTGCCCTCGTTGGCCACCAGCCAGCCGGGGATGTCCTCGCTGATGACCTCGACATCGGCCAGGTCGACGGTGATGGGTGCCCCAGCGATGTCAAAGGTCACTTGGCCGTTCTTCTCCAGCTCGATGATGGCGGGTTGCTCCATCTGCGACAGAGCGGCAGCAACTGCCTTCATGTTCTTGCCCAGCTTCTTGCCCAGTACTTTGAAGTCGGGTTTGACGCGCTTGACCAAGATGCCGTCATCGCCAGCCACCAGTTTGATTTCCTTGACATTGACCTCGCTCTTGATCAGCTCGGCCACTGCCTCGATGTCACGTCGCTGCTTGTCGTCGGCCACGGGCACCATGATGCTGGTGAGCGGCTGGCGAACCTTGATGTTCTGTTTGCGGCGCAGAGCCAGCACCATCGATGTGGTGTCTTGTGCCACTTGCATGCGGTCCTCAAGCTCGCGGTCGATGAGGCTCTCATTGGCCTCGGGATACAGAGCCAGGTGCACCGACTTCTCACTGCCGGTGAGGTCGCGGTACAGCCGGTCGGCAAAGAAGGGCGAGACTGGGGCCATGAGCATCGACACGGTCTTGAGACACTCGTGCAACGTTTGGTAGGCCGCCAACTTGTCGGTGGTCATCTCACCACCCCAGAAGCGCTTGCGGTTCAGGCGCACATACCAGTTGCTCAGATGGTCGCCCACAAAGGTGCCGATGGCACGGGCGGCGCGTGTGGGCTCGTAGTCGTCAAGTTCGGCACGCACCGTCTTGACCAGCGTGTTGAGCAGCGAGATGATCCAGCGGTCAATCTCGGGACGCTCGCTCATGGGCACCTGTGTAGCGTCACGGTCGAAGCCGTCAACGTTGGCATACAGGGCAAAGAACGAGTAGGTATTGTAGAGAGTTCCGAAGAACTTGCGGCTCACCTCCAGCACACCGTCGGTGTCAAACTTCAGGTTGTCCCAGGGCGACGAGTTGCTGATCATGTACCAGCGCACAGGGTCGCTGCCATAGTCCTCGATGGTCTTGAATGGGTCGACAGCGTTGCCCAGTCGCTTGCTCATCTTGGCACCGTTCTTGTCCAGCACCAGGCCGTTGCTGATCACGCTCTTGTATGACACGCTGTCGAACACCATCGTGGCGATGGCATGCAGTGTGTAGAACCATCCGCGCGTCTGGTCCACACCCTCGGCGATGAAGTCGGCAGGGAAGGCACGACCACTGTCCACCAGTTCCTTGTTCTCGAAGGGGTAGTGCTGCTGGGCATAGGGCATGGCACCGCTGTCAAACCACACGTCAATCAGGTCCAGCTCGCGCTTCATGGGCTTGCCTGTGGGGCTTACCAGCACGATGTCGTCCACGTATGGGCGGTGGATGTCAATCTTGTTGTAATTCTCCTCGCTATAGTCGCCCGGCACGAAGCCCTTGTCGCGATAGGGGTTGCTTGTCATCACGCCTGCTGCCACAGCCTTGTCAATCTCGTTGTAGAGTTCCTCGATGCTGCCGATGCACAGTTCCTCGCCGTCCTCGCTGCGCCAGATGGGCAGCGGAGTACCCCAGTAGCGCGAGCGGCTCAGGTTCCAGTCGTTGAGGTTCTCGAGCCACTTGCCGAAGCGGCCTGTGCCGGTCGACTCGGGCTTCCAGTTGATGGTCTTGTTCAACTCGACCATGCGGTCGCGGGCAGCCGTGGCACGGATGAACCAGCTGTCCAGCGGGTAGTAGAGCACGGGCTTGTCGGTGCGCCAGCAGTGCGGGTAGTTGTGCACATGCTTCTCGATCTTGAACGCGGTGCCGGCCTGCTTCATGCGCACGCAGATGTAGACATTCAGGTCCTCGGCCTTGGTGGCAGCCTCTTCGTCATACTTGCCGTTCACCGTATACTGCGGGTCGTAGGCGTTCTTGACCCATGCTCCAGCATACTCTTTATACAGCTCGACATTGACAAACTTGGCCACGAAGTCCTCATCTAGGTCGTCAAGTGTGTAGTACTTGCCGCTGAAGTCTACCATGGGGCGAGTCTCCAGTTTCTTGTTGATCATGTAGAGCGAGGGGATGCCTGCAGCCCGGGCCACAGCGGCATCGTCGGCACCAAAGGTCGGTGCAATGTGTACGATGCCCGTACCATCCTCGGTGGTGACATAGTCGCCGGGGATAACGCGGAATCCATTGTCGTTGCCCACAATCTGGTCATCCACCTTGTCGACAGGCTTGACCCAGGGGAACAACTGCTCGAACCGGATGTCAAGCAGGTCGTTGCCGGTGAACTCGCCGATCACCTTCCAGGGAATCACCTTGTCGCCAGGTTGGTAGTCGGTCAGTGCCTTTTCCTGGCCCTCGGCCTTGAAGTAGGCACTCACGCGTGCCTTGGCCAGCAGGTAGATGGCGGGCTGGCCATTATAGGGATTGTAGCTCTCGACGGCCACATAGTCAATCTTTGGACCGACGCACAGCGCGGTGTTGCTGGGCAGGGTCCATGGTGTGGTGGTCCATGCCAGGATGGTCAAGTGCTCAAATCCTGTGTCGGCCTTGTCCATGATGGCGCGCACCACGGGGTGGTCATTCTTGACCACCGTGAACTGTGCCGTCACCGTCTGGTCCTTGACATCGCGGTAGCAGCCCGGCATGTTCAGCTCGTGTGAGCTCAGTCCGGTGCCAGCTGCGGGCGAGTAGGGTTGGATAGTATAGCCCTTATAGAGCAGACCCTTGTTGTAGAGCTGCTTGAGCAACCACCACAAGGTCTCGATATAGCTGTTCTTGTAGGTAATATAGGGGTCTTTCATGTCCACCCAGTAGCCCATGCGGTGGGTCAGGTCTTCCCACTCGCGGGTGTACTTCATCACCTCGCGGCGGCAACTGTCATTATAGTCATCGACGCTGATCTTCTTGCCGATGTCCTCCTTGGTGATGCCCAGCGACTTCTCCACACCCAGCTCCACAGGCAGGCCATGAGTGTCCCAGCCGGCCTTGCGCAGCACCTGATAGCCACGCATGGTCTTGTAGCGGCACACGATGTCCTTGAGCGTGCGGGCCATCACATGGTGGATGCCCGGCATGCCATTGGCACTGGGCGGACCCTCGTAAAACACAAACGACGGCGCACCCTCGCGCTCGTCGACGCTTGCATGGAACACGCCCTCGCGGTCCCACATCTCCAGGACTTCCTTGTTGATGTCCGAGAGGTTAAATCGGTTATATTCGTTGTATTTCTTCATATTTCAACACGTGTCTCAAAAACAATCGGCAAAATTACTGATTTTTGCGCAAATAACACTCAACCCACCATTTTTTTTCTGCTTTTTTTAGGGAACATTATACCTGTTGTCCCCGATTACTGTAATATCGCTGAAAGCGATTGATTTGAATAAGTGGGGGTGGAACGTAGTGACACCCTCGGATAGAATGCTGTCAATTATCCTCGCTGAAAGCGAGTATTTGGATAATCTTGGCTAAACTCGGCAATTGATGCAGGCATCATTGCGCTCGTTTGTACAAGATTTGGATAACCACGAAGTGCTCGCGACCGTACGGGAGCCCGAAGGGCAAGCGAAGCGCAGCCTAGATTTGTAAGATTTCTGTTCGCAGGACACTCCTTTAGTCCGCTAAATTGGAATTTTACTAACAATCAATAG
>DEKO01000126.1:1562-20890 GCA_002353885.1 Porphyromonadaceae bacterium UBA2720 | reverse complement strand
GGAGCACAGCTCAACGTCGTGATCAAGTGAGCGCAATACTGAATTCGCTCAAATTAAGTAGTGGTTAAGTAAGGGGTTAAATGGAGTTGAGACGTTTGTCTCGCCACCCCACGGCAACAATCATGTAACGGCCTCACTACCTTACTACACTACTACATGTGCAGGGCGAATCAATGAGATACACTGCAGTGCCCGCCCCTCAAATGCGAGGAGCGGGCACTCGGTGTCTGATGACGTCTCTGTTTACGACTAGGCGTTAGAGGTGCACTGAGGACGAGAACGGTATTGGGTGGGAGTCTCACCGAAGACGCGCTTGAAGGCACGGGTGAAGCTACTGTTGTCTGAGTAACCGCATGCCTGGGCCACGTCGGCCACTGCATTGCCCTGGTCGAGAAGGCGGCGGGCCTTGTCCATGAGTATGGCCTGGATGTAGGTCTTGGGTGACTCGCCTGTGATGCGTTGCATGCGGCGGCGCAGGGTTGAGGCGCTCATGCTCAAGCTGTCGGCGATGCTCTCGAGCGAGCTGGTGCCGTCGTTGTCATCGTTGACACACTGGATGATGCGGCGCTGCAGCTCGTTGTCGTCCATCTGGGCCGAGGGATCGGCGATGGGGGGCGCATCGGTGGCGGCCAGTGCCAGTCGCAAGCGCGAGACCTCGCGCACTAGGTTGTTGATGTGTCGCATGTGGGCACGGCTGCGGCGTTTGTACACATACCATATAGCAGCCACCAGACCCAGAAATATGATAGCCGCGATGATGATGTCGCGAATGTGCGCGTTGCGTTCAGAGTCAATCTCTTGTTGCAGCTTGTCGTTGCCAAACTCGGCATTGAGCCGAGCCAACACCTCGTTGGCATCGTGGGTGTAGAGCGAATCTTTTAAGAAGTTGAAGCGATTGAGCTCGGCGCGGGCACGGTCGGGATGGCTCTCCCAAAGGCTCAAGCACAGGCCACGACGGGCATAGAGTTCGTTGAACGGGTCGCCCATCTTGACAAACAAGTCGGCTGCCTCTTGGTAGCAAGGATAGGCTTCAGCCTCACGCTTCTGCCAGATGAGGGCGGTGCCCAGGTGGTTGCAAGCGATGGCCAGCGAGTGAGCGTCGCCATGTTCTCGCATCACGGCGATGGCTGTGCGCAAGGCTTTTTCGGCCTCGTCATATCGCTTCAGACCCATCAGTGCCGAAGACTTCTGGTCCAGCCGAATGGCTGCTTGAAGCTGGCGGCCCAGTTTGGTCTCCAAATCATAGGACTGCTGGGCATAGTCCAGTGCTAACTGTTCGCGCGACAAGGTGTGGTAGACCTCCGATGCCATGCCTAGCAAGGTCGCCTTGCGTACAGGGTTATTAGCCTTATCGGCATGGTCGATGGCTTGCAATATCCACTTCTCGGCCTCGTCGCTCTGTTTGGCAGCCATGTAGATGCCGGCCAGGGTGTTCATACTCGACGAGATGCGGTCATGGTCGCCGCTGGACAGATCGATGGTGAGGCATTGTTTGGCATTGATAGCAGCATTGCGGAAGTCGCCCAGACGCACATAGATGCATCCCAACAGGTTCAGGCAATCGGCCTTGCCCTCGCTGTTGCTGCGGTACAGGGGCAGAGCCTTGGACGCATAGCGGCGCGCGCGATCATACTGGTTCTTGTCGTAGTACCATTCTGCCGCCCAGTACCATACTTGCTGACGGACCGAGTCGAGAGGTGCTGACGATGAGAAATGTATGGGCTCTTCGGTGAACTGCTCTTTGTTGAGCAAGTCGAAAACAGCATTGGCGTTGCTCACCAGTTGGTTTTGGTCGAATGCTGCGATACTGTGGTCGATTGGGCCATCGGCTGCCATAACTCTCAGCCCCAGCAAAAAAACAATGGCATAAAAAAGACATTTGAAGTGAGTCATAAACTTGCAGGATGATAATAGTGTTGCAAAGATAATGATTTTTGTTTATAATTGAAATGATTTACCCCTAAAAAGCAGAAACGGTAGGACATTTGAACCAGAATTTGGACAAGAAACGGGCGCAATGTTTGACACATGAGCCGATTTGCACTACTTTTGGATAAATAAGGCTGCGTTTCGGAAAAAGCAAAGTAAAGTTGACCTTCGGTCGAACTTTGTCACGACTCAGCACAGAAAACGCTAGCGTTTCTTTGCATTCGCTGCTCCAAAAGTTGCTTTTTCGCTCAACTTGCACTAATTTTGCACCGCCAAAATGCGCATGCTATGACCAAGGAAACCGACAAACTGTGGAATGCTAATTTTATCAAGGTGAGTGCAGCAAACTTCTTGCTGTTCTTCGCCTTCTACCTGTTGATGCCGCTGTTGCCACTCTATCTGAACGACACCTTCCACTCGACCAAGGACGTGATTGGTGCCGTGCTCAGCGGTTACACCGTGGCGGCGCTCATCGCACGCCCGTTCAGTGGATTTCTGGTCGACACGTTCCCACGCAAGCAGGTGTTGCTCACGTGTTACTTCTTGTTTTTCATCTTCTTTGCAGGCTATCTGGCGGCCGGATCGTTGTTGCTCTTCGGCATCATTCGCACCCTGCATGGAGTGCCCTTCGGCGCACTCACTGTGGCCAACAGCACGGTGGCCATTGATGTGTTGCCCAGCAGCCGGCGCACCGAGGGCATTGGCTACTATGGCCTGAGCAACAACCTGGCCATGGCAACCGGACCCACTGTGGCCATCTATCTCTTTGACTGGGTGGGTAGCTACGAGGTGCTCTTCTGGGCGGCACTCATCATTGCCGGCATCGGCTTGTGGGTCGACGCCACGGTCAAACTCAAGCCGCGTCAGCTGGTGCAAGGCAAGCGTGCTCTGTCGCTCGACCGTTTTTTCCTTGTTGCCGGCACCTTGCTGTTCCTGAATATGGTGGGCTTCGGATATAGCTATGGTGTGCTGAGCACCTATCTCGCCATCTATGCCAAGGAGACCATGGGCGTGACCAGCAGCTCGGGAACGTTCTTCCTCATCTTGGCGGTGGGCCTGATGTGTTCGCGTCTGCAAGGTGCCTCGGCGTTGCGCAAGGGGCGGGTGGTGCACAACGCCTCGATGGGCATGTGCATCTCGCTAGTGGGCTACACGCTGTTTGTTGCTATGCCCAACCTGTGGGGATTCTATGGTGCGGCAGTACTCATCGGTCTGGGCAACGGACACATGTGGCCCGCCTTCCAGAATATGATGATCAATCTGGCCAGTCATGACCAGCGCGGCACAGCCAACAGCACCATCCTTGTCGCCTGGGACGTGGGCATCGGCCTGGGTGTCATCATCGGCGGTGTCGTGGCCGAGCATCTGGGCTATGCCAGCGCCTTCTGGAGTGGTGTGGCAGTCAACGCGATGGCCATCGTCTCCTATTTCGCTTTCAGCCGCTCACACTACTACCGCCACCGCCTGCGCTAGCCTCAAGGCTCGCGCCAGTCGCCGTTCTGCTTGATGAGTGCAATCAGACGGTCGATGGCATCGGCCTCGGGGATGTTCATCTCGATGCATTGCTTGCCCTTATAGAGGCTGATTTTACCCCTTGCTGCTCCCACATAGCCATAGTCGGCATCGGCCATCTCGCCGGGGCCGTTGACAATGCAGCCCATGACACCTATCTTCAGGTGAGTCAGATGGGCTGTGGCCTGTTGCACGCGGTGAACGGTGGTTTGCAGATCAAACAAGGTGCGGCCACATGACGGGCAGGAGATAAACTCGGTCTTGCTCATGCGAACACGGCAGGCCTGAAGGATGCCGAAGGCGATGCGCACCACCTCGTCCTGGTCGGGATACTGTGGCGCGTCAATCCAGATGCCGTCGCACAACCCGCTCAACATCACTGCGCCCAGATCGGCACCAGCCTTGACTTGCAGCCACTCGCTGTCGGTGTCGTCGTAGTGCACGCGGGCGATGACAGGCATCGTGTTGCCACTAGCTTCCAATTCATGCAGTTGTTGCAGCAGCGAACCGGGGATGTTGACGTTGTCGGGGGTGATGACCAGCAACTGTTCGACCACATCGACAAGCTCATCGTCGGTGAAGTCGGGTTGCATGGTGCCTGTCAGTTCGGAACGGTCGCACGAGGCGATGACCAGTGGAGTGCGCTTGCCTGCCAGTTCGCGAGCCTCACGGCGTGGTGGGCAGATGGGGTCATATCCTGGGCACATCTCGCCCTCGATGGGCTCATGCCCCTCACGCGAAGTGATGTACTGCACCAGTTTCTGAGCCACAGGTATTTCCAGCTCAGGATCCTCGCTGAGCGAGACACGGATGGTGTCGCCCAGTCCTTCGCTCATCAGGGTGCCGATGCCCACAGCGCTCTTGACGCGTCCGTCTTCGCCAAATCCAGCCTCAGTTACACCCAGATGCAACGGGAAATGCATGTCTTCGCGGTCCATGGCCACCACTAGCCGTCGCACGGCCTCAATCATGACGACCACATTGCTGGCTTTCATCGAGATGACCACGTCGTTAAATCCTTCGGCGACAAACACACGCAGAAACTCCATCACACTCTCAACCATGCCAGCTGGTGTGTTGCCATAGCGCGACATGATGCGGTCGCTCAGACTGCCATGGTTCACCCCCAGTCGCACGGCTGTGTGGTGGTCGCGGCAAATCTGGATGAACGGCAATAGCGTGTCGTGAATCTTCTGCAGCTCAGCTTGATACTCTTCGTCGGTGTACTCCAGGCTCTTGAATGTGCGGGCCGGGTCGACAAAGTTACCCGGGTTGATGCGCACCTTCTCGCACAACGCTGCGGCAGCAAAGGCTGCGCGAGGGTTGAAGTGGATATCGGCCACCAGAGGCACGTTGCAGCCTTGCTTGCGCAACAAGTTGCGCACCATGCCGATGCCCTCGGCCTCTCGCACGCCCTGAGCGGTCAGACGCACCAATTCACCTCCGGCTTCGGCGATGCGACGGCACTGCTCGGCACTGCGCTCGATGTCGTTGGTGTCGGTGTTGGTCATCGACTGCACTCTCACGGGCCATTCACTGCCCAGTTTCACACCGCCCACATCGACGGTGATGGTATCACGACGCTTATAATTGAACACGAGATTTTAATTAAGAATTAAGAATTAAGACCGTTTTGCTGGTAGCCTGTTCTTCGCACTGGTAAAATAACAGTTCCCCCTCTCCCTCCGGAGAAGGAGGTGGGGGTGAGGCTACCTTTCTAGCACTTGAACTTATACTCCAGAGTGGCCAACTCTTGGTTGGCCTTCTCGATCTTCTTGCCTAGACCTGCCTTGTAGTCGCGAACACGCTGAGCAATGGCCGGGTCGGTCAGTGCGAGCATCTCGGCTGCCAGGATGGCGGCGTTCATGGCACCATTGACACCTACAGTGGCCACGGGGATGCCAGGGGGCATCTGGATGATGCTCAACATCGCATCCAGACCATCGAGCATGCCCTTGATGGGCACACCAATCACGGGCAGGGTAGTGCTAGCAGCAATCACACCTGGCAACGCGGCGGCCATGCCTGCTGCGGCTATGATGACGCGGATGCCGCGACCGGCGGCATTGTGGGCAAACTCTTCGACGGCCTGTGGGGTGCGGTGAGCCGACAGAGCATTGACCTCAAAGGGGATTTCTTGTTCGTCGAGCCACTTGCATGCTTTCTCCATGACGGGCAGGTCGCTCGTGCTGCCCATGATGATGCTAACTAAGGGAGTCATTATAATTAAGAATGAATAATTGAGAATGAATAATCGAGAATGAAAAGGGATGATAGAAGAGAGAAGGAAATTGTGCATGAAGCATTACCCGAAGAATTTCATCATCAGGTCAACGCAAACAAAGCCCACGGCAAAGCCGGCCAGCACCTGTAAGACGGTGTGGCGCTTGAGCAGCAGGCGCGATGTGCCCAGTATGCCGGCCAACAAGATGGTGGCGTTGAACACCCAGAAGAGGTTGAAGGCGCTCAAGCCCTGCACGTGTATCTGATAGAGCAGTGCCACCACACCGCCGATGCCTGTGGCGTGAGCGCTGATCTTCCACCAGCGGTTGACCACCAACACAATCAGGCAAGCCAGGGAACCACCCAATGAGAACATGATGAACCACAATGGCGAGTGGATGTGATGGAGATAGGCTGCAGAACCCAGATAACACAATACGGCAAAGGCGTATGGGATGGTGCGCTCACGGGGGTCTTCAAGGCGCTTGTCACGGATGATGCCATAGTGATGCAAGATACCGATCATGATCATGGGCAACACACAGGTGATGCCCAGCACCATCATCAGCACCATCACGCGCGTGCCATTGGGCAGCAGACACAGCACCGATGTCCATAGCACCAACAGCGCACCATAGGTGGGCATGAGCAGTGGGCTGAGCACGGTCGAGAAGAAGCGTGCTCCGGCCACAAGCAGTCGTCCGGTTGTCAGTCGTCCCATGATGGTCAGTGTTTGTTGAGCTTGTGACGCCTTTGAGCCGTGTCGATATTGAGCTGGTCGCGATATTTGGCCACAGTGCGACGTGCTATCTGGAACCCTTGCTCTCTGAGTTGGGCACACAGCCGGTCGTCGCTCAGCGGGTCGTTGGGATCCTCATTGTCAACCAGTCGCTGCAGCGCCTTCTTGATGGCCAAGGTGGCGACTTCAACCTCGTTGCCGTCGGCATCGGTCTGCTTGAGTCCTTCGCTGAAAAATGACTTGAGTGAGCGAATGCCCCAAGGTGTGTCGACATACTTGTTGTTGGTCGCACGCGAGATGACCGACACATCCACGCCTGTGTCTTCAGAGATATCGCGCAACACCATGGGCTTGAGCAGCAACTCGTCGCCCTGGTTGTGGAAGTAGTCGCTCTGGCGCACCATGATGGCGCGCATGATGCGATAGAGGGTGTTCTGGCGCATCTTCAGTAGATTGATGTATCCGGCTGCGCGGTCCACCTTCTGTTTGGTTACCTTCTGGCGGCCCTTGTCGGTGGTGGTGACAGGTTTCTGTCGCTCATAGCCCTCGAGCAATTGTGTATAGGTTTGGGCAATCTGCAATTCAGGAATGTTGTTGTAGAGCGAGAGGGTGAGCTCGTCACCATCCTCCTCGATGATAAAGTCGGGGGTGATTTGCTGGCCGTGCTGCTCCTCCATCGATGTGGCATAGGGTGCACCAGGCTTGGGGTCAAGCCGGCGGATGGTGCGCTTGATGTCGCTCATGGTGTCGGCGGTGATGTCCAGGGCGTCCTGGATGTGGCCATAGTTATGGTCGGTGAAGGCCTTGAAGTGGTCACGGATCACGCGCAGAGCCAGTCGGCTGGTCAGGTCGTCCTTGCGCTGCAACTGCAGCATCAGGCACTCGCGCAGGTCGCTGGCGGCTATGCCGGCGGGTTCCAGGCGTTTGACCATCGACAGCACCCGTTCCACATCGCTGGTCTCGACCATAACTCCCTCTTTGAATGTGACGTCGTCGGCAATCGAGCGAGCCGGGCGACGCAGGTAGCCCTGACCGTCAATGTTGCCGATGATGTGTCGGGCAATCACCTCGTCTTGCTCGTTCATGCCCTGCTCATAGAGTTGCTGCATGAGCACATCCATCAGGCTCTCGTCGCTGACAATCACCGGTTCAAAGCGCTGGCCGCTGTTGATGGTGCCGCCGTAGCGGCGCTGCGGAATCTCGCCCTCGGTCCACTCGTCGTTGCGTTGCAGGTCCTCGCCGCTCTCCTTGAACTCTCGTCCCTCCTCGTCGATGTTGTTGAGACGGTCGTCGGGGTTGACCACTTCTTCGAGCGCAGGATTGTCATCCAGCTCCTTACGGACCTCATCCTCAATTTCTAGCGTATTTTTTTCGACCAGGCTTCCCAGCTGTCGCTGCAGCATCAGTTGCCGCTGTCGTTGCTCGGTCTTCTGTGTCAGTCCTTGTTTTGTTGCCATAGCATTTGTTTTTCAATCTACAAAAGTACAAAAATAAATTGAATGATGACAACATATGGCTTGAAAAAGGTTTTTTTAGTGTTGCGAGCATATTATTTGAGTCATGCCACCCGTCAATACTCTTCAGATAAAAGACTTCATAATCATGGCATGGGCAGGCAACCGATGTTGTCCGTCAGTGGCAAAATTGTCAAAATAGCGCATCGTGTAGTGGCGGGTTTTGCGTGTTCGGCCGAAAATGCTTACTTTTGCGGTGTCAAAACTTATGCATTGCAACTGTGGCAGAGAGTAACAGACAAACCCAGCGGTTGCCCTTCATCGACTTGATGAAGGGGCTTTGCATTGTGCTCATTGTCACGGGGCATGTCGACACGGGCTTGTTTGAAGCTCTGGGTGCTAACACCGACCGCATGTTCCAGACCTTTAGAGTGCCGATGTACTACTTCCTTTCGGGCATCTTCTTCAAGCGCTATGACGGTTTTTTTGACTTCACGCGCAAGAAAGTGAACAATATCCTCATCCCCTTTGCATTCTTCTATCTGCTGGCCTATTTGGTGCAGATGGGGTGCAGTTTCTTGCCTGAGCACTGGCATGTGTTCGACCCATTTCACTGGGGATTTATCATCCAGCCATTGACGCAGCGTTACTGGGATTGCAATGTGCCGCTATGGTTCTTGCTGAGCCTGTTTCAGGTCAATGTGCTATATTACCTGTTGCAGATGCTGACTCGCAACAGGTGGCTGCAGCTGCTGGTGGTGATGGCATTGGCTGCTGTGGGTTATTGCTTGTGCATGAGCCACATCAGGCCACTCTATTATGTTGACACTGCACTGGTGGGTATGCCATTTTTTGTGCTGGGCTCGCAACTCCGGGCGATGGGGGCATTGCAGACTGGACCGAGTGATAAATGGGGATTGCTTGTGCTCCCGTTTGTGCTGGTCGTGACTTATCTCCTGGCTGGTGATATAGACATCTACAGTCAGGTGTTGCCGCACTTCTTGACGCTATATGGGCTGTCGTCGATAGCCATCGTGGCGCTCTACTGGTTCAGTAAGAACATAACGGTTCCCGTGCCTGGTCTCAATTATTTGGGACGTTATTCAATCGTGGTGCTGGGAACGCACTATGTCTACATCCCGATTGTGCGACATCTGCTCGAGTGGTGCACTGGATGCACCGGATTGGCCTTGTCGGCGGTGACGCTGATTGTGGTGCTGGCATTGATGTTCCCAACAATAGCCCTGTTTATCAAGGTCTTTCCGCGCTTCACGGCTCAGAAGGAGCTGATCAAGCCGGGATGGCGCTTGTGAGATGAGCAGTTCAAGGTGTGTTTTTTGTGAGAAATCGTGCCGAGACGCACATTTTTTAGTAATTTTGCCGTTTCAAACCAGAAGATGACTATGCTCGACCTGAAACAACTCAAGCGACTGCTCAAGCAGGACAATAGCCACTTGCCCAGCGTCAAGGCGGCACTGGTGGGCGACACGGCCACCCAGTTGCTGGCCACTGCCGTGCGTGGAGCGGCTGTCGACCTTGGATTTGACATCGACCTCTATGAGGCCGACTACAACCAAGTGGAGCAGCAGTTCTGCGACCCGGCCAGCGAGCTGCACAACTCTGACGCCCAGTGGATTGTTCTGTTCCAATCGACACACCAATTGCTGGCGCAGCATGCCGCCATGCCGCCGGCCGACAGGGCAGGGTTGGCCCAGAGCAGGCTCGATTTCGTCGAGGCCATTGTCACCGACCCGGCTTGGGCAGGACGCCGCATCATCTGTCTGAATTATCCCGAGATTGATGACACCATATATGGCAACTATGCCAACCGGGTCGAGATGTCGCTGTTGTGGCAGACTCGCATGCTCAATGTGGGGCTGATGCACCTGGCCCAGCGCTATGACAACCTGACGATTGTCGACCTGGCGGCCGTGCAGAGCCAGCTGGGGCGCAACGTGATGTTTGCTCCCAATGTCTATGTCTCGACCGAGATGGTGCTTTCGGTCGATGCGTTGCCTCATGTCGCCTATCGCATCGTGCAGGCCATTGCCGCACAGCGGGGCACCTTCAACAAGTGCCTCATCCTCGACCTGGACAACACGTTGTGGGGAGGGGTCATCGGCGATGACGGCATCGAGGGCATACAGCTGGGGCATGGCCTGGGCATCGGACGAGCATTCACCGAGCTACAGCAGTGGGCCAAGAAACTGCAGCAGCGGGGCATCATCCTGTGTGTCGTGTCCAAGAACGATGAGCAGGTGGCCAAGGAGCCGTTCATCCATCATCCCGACATGGTGCTGAGGCTCGACGACATCGCTGTGTTCATGGCCAACTGGGAGACCAAGGTCGACAACATCCGTGCCGTGCAGCAAGTGCTCAACATCGGGTTTGACTCGATGGTGTTTCTTGACGACAACCCCTTTGAGCGGGCCATCGTGCGTGAGAACATCCCTGGCATCACCGTGCCAGAACTGCCCGAGGACCCGGCACAGTACTTGGAGTTCTTGTATAGTCTCAATCTCTTTGAGACGGCTTCGGCCAGCGAGGTCGATGACAAGCGCACGCGGCAATATCAGCAAGAGGCGAAGCGCATCGAGCTCAAGCGCACCTTTGCCAACGAGCAGGAGTTCCTGGCATCGCTCGGCATGAAGGCGCGCGTCGAGCCGTTCACCGCATTCAACACGCCGCGTGTGGCACAGCTCACTCAGCGCAGCAACCAGTTCCATCTGCGCACCATCCGCTACAGTGAGGACGATGTGCGCCAATTGGCACAAGACCCCGATGTGATTGACATGGCCTTGTCGCTGCGTGACCGCTTCGGCGACCACGGACTCATCGCCGTGGTGGTGATGCGACCCATGGACCGTGAGACGCTGCTGGTCGACACCTGGCTCATGAGTTGTCGCGTGCTCAAGCGTGGCATGGAACGCTTCACGCTCAATCAGATGGTCGATGCAGCGCGTGCACGAGGCTATCGTCGCATCGTGGGCGAATATCTGCCCACGCCCAAGAATGCCATGGTCGCCCAGCACTATCCATCGCTGGGATTCAAACCCGTGCCTGGCGAGGCGTCGCAATGGGAACTCGATCTAGACCGGTATGTTGTCCAACCCTGTAACATCACTCTGGCATGAGCAACCCGATGACAGCGACACAATTGTCGCAACAGTGTCCCAGTCTGGAGCACGACTATCGTGTTACCGAGCAGGTCTATGAGGCATTCGGCAGCTGCAGCGGCGACACCAATGCCCTGCACATCGATGCCGACTATGCGCGCAGCAAGGGCTTTGCCGGCCGAGTGATGTATGGCAACATACTCAATGCATTTGTGTCGCACTTTGTGGGAGTGCTGCTGCCATGCCCGCAGGTGATGATACATGCGCAGGACATCAGTTTTCACGCCCCGTTCTACTTGGGCGACACACTCCACTTCCAGGCACAGTGCGAGACGGTCAGCGAGGCGGTGGGCGTGGTGATTTATAAGTTTAAGTTCACCCGTGACGATGATGGCAAACGCCGTCTGATTGCACGGGGACACGTGCAAATCGGATTATTGTCATGAACATCCTAGTCACTGGTGGAACATCGGCGGTGGGCAGAGCGCTCATCAAGTGTCTGGCTGAGTGTGGACATCACATCGTGTTCACTTACTGTCGTCATGCCGATCTGGCACAGCAGTTGTGTCACGAGCACACTACTGTCGAGATGCGGCGGGTCGACTTTACCGACCCCGACTCGGTTGTGGCTTTGACTGACGAGATAGCCGCTTTGGAGGTTGACGTGCTGGTCAACAATGCCTATGTCGGGCAGCCGATGGGAACTCATTTCCACCGCACAGCCCTTTCCGACTTTGCCGAGGCTTTCAACGTCAATGTCCTGCCCGTCATCCGCATCACACAGGCTTGCATCAGCGCCATGAGGCGCAAGAAGTCGGGCATGATTGTTACCGTCGGTTCACTAGCTACACACGACATGCCCCCAGCCGGTTACAGCGTCTATGCTGCGACAAAGGCCTACTTGCAGCAGCTGGCGCGGTCGTGGCACAGCGAGTATAGCCACTTGGGCATCCGGTCGATGACTGTGCAGCCCGACTTCATGCCCACACCCCTGCATGGCGACATGGTTGAGCATCTGGCTCAGCAGCAGTTGTTGCAACACGACCGCTTGCTCACACCCGCCGAGGTGGCGAGCGCCATTGTTGGTGCCATCGACGGCAACGAGCCATTTGTGCAAGAGCTTGTGATTGAGACTCATTAGAGAAATTCGTGCATTCGAGTGTTCGAAAACTCGAATATTCGTGATTAAATAACAGTGGAAAGATTTAGTTATGACTAGACAAGAAATATTAGACCAATTGACCGAGATTTTTCAGGATGTCCTCGACGTGGACGACCTGGTGGTCACCGACGCCCTCAAGGCCGATGATGTGGACGAGTGGGACTCGCTGAGTCACATCCAGCTCATCGTGGCCATCGAGAAACAGTGGCACATCAAGTTTAACTCGCGTGAAATCATGTCGTGGCAGAATGTGGGCGAGATGGTCGACACCATCGCCCAGCGCATCGGACAGTAACTGACTAGCCGCCATGGTCATCAACTCACTGGCATTCGCAGTTTTCTTTGCCATCGTGTTCGTGGGCATGTTTCTGCCTTGGACCATGCGGTCGGCACTGCGGCAGAATGCATGGCTGCTGTTGGCAAGCTATGTCTTCTATGCCATGGCCGACTGGCGCATGGTGCCCCTGCTGATGCTGGCGACTCTGGCTTTCTATCTGTTAGGGCGCAAGGTTGATGACATGGTCAAGAGCCAGAGGTGGCGTTCCGCGTCGTGTTTCACGACCCTCGCTGTGGTGCTGGGGGTGGCGTTGTTGCTGGTTTTCAAGTATCTCAACTTCTTCGGGCAATCATTTGCGGCGTTGTTCCAAGCGGCAGGACTGTCATGCACTTGGACAACGCTGCACATTGTCGTGCCTGTGGGGGTGAGTTTCTTCACGTTCAAGCTCATCAGCTATGTCATCGACATCCACCGGCAACGCATCGAGCCGGCGGGGGGATGGTTGCAATTTGCGACCTACATAGCCTTCTTCCCGACACTCATGTCGGGGCCCATCGACCGGCCGGGGAAGTTCCTTCCGCAGCTGGATGTCATCCATCGCCTGGATGAACCGAAGGCTGTTGACGGTTGCAGGCAAGTGCTGTGGGGCATCTTTCTGAAGATGTGCTTGGCTGACAATCTGGCGGTGCTCACCGACAGTGTCTGGGCAGCACCCGATGTCTATGATGCATCCAGGTTGGTGGCGGCCGTGGCGCTCTTCCCGTTGCAGCTCTATGCCGATTTTGGGGGCTATAGTCACATGGCTATCGGTGTGGCCAAGGTCTTGGGATTCGATGTGGCCGTTAACTTCAAGGCGCCTTTTCTGGCACGCAACATTGCCGAGTTCTGGCAGCGGTGGCACATTTCGCTCACCAGCTGGCTCACCGACTATGTGTTCATGCCACTGAACATCGCCATGCGCGACTGGAAGCAACTGGGGCTGGTGCTGGCGGTCATTATCAACATGGTGCTCATCGGCTTCTGGCATGGTGCCGATTGGACTTTCGGTGTGTTTGGACTCTACTTCGGGATGCTCTATGTCCCCTTGATTCTCCGTGGCAAGTTTGGTAAGAAAAAACGCATCAAGGCTGGGGCAAATGGCCTGCCCAAGTGGGGCGACCTCTTGCGCATGGCGGCCACCTACTGCCTGGTGGCCATTGGATTTATGCTCTTCAAAGCCGACGACTTGACCTCCTATGCCCATTTTGTCCAGAGCATGATGCGCCCGTCGGTGTTGACGGTGCCGTCACTGGGTCTGTCGGGTTTTACCTATGTGGCACTGGCGATGCTGGTGGGGTGTGAGTGGCTGTGTCGTGACCGTGAGCACCCATTGCAGTTTGTTCATGGCCCGGCTGTGCGGTCGCGTGCAGTGAGGTGGGGCATTTACTACTTGCTGGTTGTGTGCATCTCGCTTTTCCAGGGCGAAACGCAACAGTTCATTTATTTCCAATTTTAAGGCAAGATGATGCGGTTTGTCAGAAATATCATGCTCTTTGCTTTGCCACTGGTGCTGTTGCTGGCACTGGGTGAGGCACTGGTGCGTCATTACCCCAACTCCTATCGCTACAAGAGCCAGTGGATGGACCAGCATGCCGACAGTGTGCAGACGCTGCTCCTGGGAGCGTCGCACATCTATTATGCCGTCGTTCCCGACTCGCTGGGGCAAGCCACTTTCAACTTGTCGAACGTGTCGCAGCTCTATGAGTATGACTGGTTCTTGCTCGACCATTACGGCGCACGCCTCAAGCGGTTGCGCAATCTGGTGCTGGCTGTCGACGACACATCGCCCTTCGACGCGCCCATGGAGCAGCTGCCCGAAGACTGGTATCGCTGCATCTATTACAGATTGTATATGGGATATGACAAGCACTCGTTGTGCTCAAAATATGGCTTCGAGTTGTCAAGCTATTCGACATTTCGGCGCAAACTCATGCCTGCGGTGCGTTATGCCGTGTCAGGCCAGGCGACACTCGACTGCGACTCGCTGGGGTTCGGAACAGCGTTTCTCACGCCACAACGCTTCGACTCGCTGGCCATGCGGCATGACAGCGACATTGCACTCGAGCGGCATCGCTGCAAAAACTGGCAATTTGTCCAGCACAATAGCCAATACTTGTTCAAGATAGCACAGTGGTGCCAACAGCGAGGTGTGCGCCTGGTAATCATCACCACGCCCATGTGGCACGGATATTACGACAAGGTCGGCAGGCGACAGCTGGATGCAATGCACGACATCGCTCAGCAGTGTGTGATGCGTTATGGCGCAGTCTATAGGGATTATATGCGCGACTCACGCTTTCAAGGCACCGACTTCCACGATGGCGACCATCTCTCGCGACAGGGAGCTGAGAAGTTCACGCGCATCTTGCGCGACGAGGTTGGGGGATTTTAGTAACCGTTAAAAAATAAGCTGGAGGTATCAATATCTAAATCGTGCCAAGTTATTTTTATGGTTACTTAGTGATGTGGCTTGCCTGGCAGCCGACGCAGCAGCCATGCATAGCCGGCGGCGAGGATGATCGAGACTACCATATAGATAACCAGGTCGGCAACAGGGTGGTTAGGGTGCTTGTAGTGAAGCGACACCGCACGCACGATGGGGTGGATGACATAAATCATGGCCGATATGCTTCCCAGCCACACGATGGGCCGCCACTGCAGGCAGGGCAATGCCTTGATGCAGCTCACAGCAAATATTGTAGCCGGAAGCCAACCCCATATCCATGCGTAATAATGTCCTGAACTGGCAATCATCAAGGCTCCGCTGACCAGAGCGATTGAACCCCACTGCCACAGGCTGAGTTTGATGTGGTCGAGGTGGCGCGCAGTCACCATGCCCAGCACAAATGGGCCGACCCAGCCCACCAGATTGACGCGTAGCCATTTGATTGTCATGCCTGTGGGCTCGCAACACATCTGCAGCACACCACAACCCACTACCAGAACGATGAGCAGCAGCTGATGCCAAAGACCATAGTGACCTTTGGGCCGGCGCAGAACCAGGGCGTACAGCACATAGAGCTGCATGGCCATGCCCAAATACCAGTAGACAAAGGGGTAAATCGACGCATTCCACTGCAGATTGCCCAGCAGCAATAGCTCAAGCAGGCTGTCAAACCACTTTAAGGGCAAGTGGCCACGCAAGACCTTGTAGGTCAAAAAAGCTACCATCATGGGCAACACCACCAGTCGCAGTAGCTTGACATAGTGCCTGCCTATAAACTGCCTGCGGTCAAAACTCTGGTTGACTTGTTCATATCGCTTGACCAGGCCATAGCCACTGATAAATAGAAAGCCAATCAGACAATAGGGGGGCGAGAAGCTGATGATGTGCAACGGCAACGATGGAGTGGGGTGCAGCAGCAGTTGCCACATGTGTGCGGCGCGTTCGGCATAGAACTGAAACTCGTTCTCATCGGCATAACCGCGCATGTGCAAGTAATTGTGCATGATCACGATGATGATGCACAATGCTTTGAGCGTCAGGCTCTCGTTGCGTGTAAACAGTTGTTGACCGCTTGCTTGCATGGCGCTATGGATCCATTTTCTGGACGCTCATCGGCCCCAGTTTGCGCACCTTCAGCTGGCTGGGTGTGCCCAGATAGTTGACATGCCCTGTTCCGCTGCCACGTACATTCAGTTCAGCGCCCTCGGCATCGATGTCGATAGTGCCAGTGCCTGTCATGTGGCACTTGATCACTTGGGCACTGATTGCCATGGCATCGATGGTGCCCTTGCCCAGCACCTGAGTCATAAGCTCGTGGCAGTATCCGCTGGCCGTTATCAGTCCCTTGCCCGTGATGAGCTTCAATTCTAGTTCAGAAACCTCAACATCCTTGAGGGTGATGTTCCCATTGTCGCTCAAAATCACCTTCAGCGTCTTGTGGCTGATGGGCTTGAGAATGGTGAGGGTGCTGTCGCCACCATTCTCGACAAACTTGAGCTCGCTGCTGTAGACGTGCAGCGTGGGCAGGTTGGGAGTGCCCAGCATCTCGGTCGCGACCTGAATGGTGAGGCGCCCGTGCATGTTGTTGGTGAATATCAGACCATCGGCGATGTGCTGCGGACAGTCGAACACGGCAGTGCCGGCTCGCTTGGCATTGCTCTCATACACCACGTTGATATTGTCGGGCACAACCAGGTTCTGGAAGTCACCCACTTGGATGTCAAAGTGCTTGGTCTGAGCCATCGAGTAGATGGCCAGGATGCCAATCAATAGGCTAAAAATGATTCTTTTGTTCATAATATGCGTCGGCTTTGATCGGGTAATATGTCGTTTTCGATGTGGTCAAGAATCGCCTCAAGCTCAGCGCGAGTGCCGGCTTGCAGCATGGCGATGCGTGTCGAGCGGAAGTCATAGATGCCTTTCAGCACCGGCGTGGCAGCCAGGTGCCGGCGGATGTGCAGGATGCCACGGCGCTCGTCGATGCGGTCGATGCTCTCGGCTATCTGGCGGCGAAGCAGCGACATCTTCTCGCTGTCGCTGATGGCGGGCAGCGTGCCGTCGGCCAGATACTGCTTCATCTCGCGGAAGATCCAGGGAGCGCCAATCGAGGCACGGCCCACCATGATGCCGTCCACCCCATAGCGGTCATAGTACTCGGCTAACTTCTGGGGCGAGGTGATGTCGCCGTTGCCGATGATGGGGATGGTCATCCGGGGATTGTTTTTGACTTGACCGATGAGTGTCCAGTCGGCCTCGCCGTTGTACATCTGCGAGCGCGTACGACCGTGGATGGTCAGTGCCTGAATGCCGCAGTCTTGCAGCTGCTCGGCCAACTCGACGATGTTCTTGCTGTCGTGATCCCAACCCAGGCGGGTCTTCACGGTCACCGGCACACTGACGGCTTTGACCACCTCGCGTGTGATCTCGAGCAACAGCGGGATGTTGCGCAACATGCCTGCGCCAGCACCCTTGCCGGCTACCTTCTTGACCGGGCAACCAAAGTTGATGTCCAAAACATCAGGATGAGCCGCCTCGGCCATGCGGGCTGCCTCGACCATCGAATCGACCGTGCGGCCGTAGATCTGGATGGCGGCGGGCCGCTCGGCAGGGTGGATGGTGAGCTTGCGCAACGTCGAGTCGATGTTGCGAATCAGCGCGTCGGCACTGACAAACTCGGTGTAGACCATGTCGGCACCTTGCTCGCGGCAGATTTGGCGGAACGACTGGTCGGTCACATCCTCCATCGGGGCCAGCATCACGGGGCGGTCGCCCAGGTCTATGTTGCCTATTTTCATGCTTGTGTAAACATTTTAGGCGGCAAATTTACTGCTTTTTTCCAATTATTCTACTACTTTTGCGCCGTTTTTATGGAATGAACTCTATGAATCGAGAGATATTGCGCATCGCGCTGCCGGCCATTGTGGCCAACATCACCATACCTTTGCTAGGACTGCTTGACACGGCTATAGCGGGCCATCTAGGTGACGCTACGGTCATTGGGGCCATTGCCGTCGGATCGATGCTGTTCAACTTTGTCTACTGGAACTTTGGTTTCCTGCGCATGGGCACGTCGGGAATGACCGCACAGGCATATGGTGCCGGCGACAAGGATGCTCAGGCCAGGATGTTGCAGCAGTCGTCGGTGCTGGCGCTGGTCATCGCGCTTGCCATTGTCGTGTTGCAATGGCCCATCCGATGGCTGGGATTCACGGTCATAGGGCCGTCTGACGATGTGCTGCAGTTGGCGCACACCTACTTCGACATTGTTGTCTGGGGAGCGCCACCCACACTCATGATGATGAGCATCAAGGGGTGGCTGTTGGGCATGCAGGACTCCAAGGGAGCCATGTACATCAGCATCTTGGTCAATGTCATCAACATCATTGCCTCGCTGGCTGCTGTCTATGTGTTGGACATGGGATTTGTGGGCATCGCTGTGGGCACACTGGTGGCACAGTGGCTGGGATTGGCCTACTCATTGTGGTTCGTGCGCCATGGCTATGGCACTATAGTTTCACTGGTTGACTGGCGCAAGACGTTGCACCTAAAGGGATCGGGACGATTCTTCAAGGTCAATGCCGACATCTTTGTCCGCAGCACCTTGCTCATGCTGGCCAACTTGTTCTTGGTCTCGGTGGGAGCACGCAGTGGCGACCTCATCCTGGCCGTGAATGCGCTGTTGCAGCAGTTGAACTCGCTGTTTGCCTATTTTATGGACGGCATTGCCTTTGCTGGCGAGGCGTTGGTGGGCAAGTATTATGGCCGGCGCGACTTGTCGCATCTGCGGCAATGTGTGCGTCGCCTCTTTGTCTGGGCGGCTGTGCTCACGGTGGCTTTCACTGTCCTTTATGCCTTTCCACAACACATCTTTGCCCTGCTCACCGATGACCAACCCGTGCGGCTGGCAGCCATGGATTATCGTTGGTGGTGTGCCCTGTTGCCGCTGTGCGGGGCGGCGGCCTTTGTGTGGGATGGCGTGTTCATCGGCTTGACCTACAGCCGTGGCATGCTCTGGGCTGTGGCTGTGGCCGATGTCTTCTTCTTCGTTCTCTACTTCGTCCTGCCGGCCTCGATGGGCAACCATCGCCTGTGGTTGGCGTTTGTCATCTACCTCGCCATGCGAGGCATTGTGCAGACGGTGTTGTATAACGGCAGATTACGCGCATCGCTCAAAAATTAATACTTGCCAAAATCGCTAAAATGGCGGATTGGGGACGCTTCTTTCTTGTTAAAAGTTAAACGAATTAACAAATGGCGCAAAAGAACCATCTCTAATTCGCCATGTTGTGCTGAAAATTTATAAACGCCTATTAATAAGCATAATAAGGAAAATATTACTTGCCAAAATTGAAATATTTTCTTAATTTTGGCAAGTAATATTGAAAAATACTTGCCAAAATCGCTAATATGGCGGATTGGGGACGGTTCTTT
>DEKO01000126.1:0-1530 GCA_002353885.1 Porphyromonadaceae bacterium UBA2720 | reverse complement strand
AAAGAACCGTCCCCAATCCGCCAGAATTTGCCAGGTTAATTAAACAGTTGGTCTAGAGTTACTTCAGATGAAACGATATGAGATTGTTTGTTGGGGAGGATGCCAAATGTTGTGATCATCGTGATGATGGTTGACATTTTGGTCTTGCTCTGCGCCACAAATAGTGCCCTGCGATCGCTCAGCCACTGTCCATATTTCTTATCGATGACAAACCGGTCTTGTGTAAATTTTATTTCACACAAGTTGATGACTCTGTCGGCGCGTTCGATTACCAGGTCGATTTGGGCTGGATGATCTGCGTCTTTTGAGCGCCAAACCGAGGATTCGTTGAGCATGACTTGTATGCCTAGGGCGCATTTGATTTGCTCCAGGTGCTGGATGCACAGCAGTTCGAAACTGAGTCCTTGCCAGCTGGACACCTGTGGTGAATTCAGTAAGTGTGACCATCTGTTGGGGTCTTTTGTGTCTCGGCTGCTGGCAAACTTGTGATAAAACAGGCTATAGAAGTCCTTGATGCGATAGATGACATTGTTTGACTTGGAGCCATATCGTGAGTAACCAAAAATAAAGTCGCTTCGTTCTAGATTCAGTAGTGTCTTAGTCAGTCCAGCACCACCCAGTTCTCCTAATTCTGAAAGTTGTTTGCGAGACAGGCCCTCACGGTGACGGCACAGCAAATCAATGATTCGAGCATAATTGTCGGGATGATTGAATAGGGAGGTGAACAGTTCGTCATACTCCATGCGCAATGGGGCGTTCGGCCCGTTAAAAAACAATTGGTCAATATTCTGACTCAGGCTTTTCGAACGGTCGAGTAGAGATAGATAGTGGGGAACTCCACCCAGAATCATATAGCATTGAGCGATTTGATATCGGTCCCAGTTGAAACTTTTCGCGTCCAGATATTGTTCGACTTCACTCAGAGTGAACGGGCGCAGGTAGATGTGACGGGTCACGCGGTTAAAAAGGCCTCCCTTGTTGTGGAAGATTTTATCGACCATCCACGACGTTGATGAGCCACAGATGATGAGAAGAATGTCGTTACGAAGGCAGGCCCAACCGTTCCAAAATCCCTCAAGGGCGCTGACAAAGTTGCTCCGGTGGTTGTCTAGCCAGGGCATCTCGTCGATGAACACTATTTTCTTTTTTGTTCTGGAATGAGCTAAAAAGCTCTCTAGGGCATGAAATGCTTCGTACCAGTTGTTGAACGTGGGACGTATGACCGATTGCGACTGCATCTGCAGCGCGACAGCAAATTGTGCAAGTTGCTGTTTGGTTGACTGATTGCGAATGCCAACGTAAGTGAATGTGAATCGGTCATGAAAAGTTTCTTTGACAAGAAAGGTCTTACCAATGCGTCGACGGCCATAAACGGCCACAAGCTCTGAACGGTCCGAACGACTACATTCTTGTAGCGCTGAAATTTCTAATTGTCTACCTATTAGCATAGTGTGGAAAATATTTTGTGCCAAAATTAGAATTTATTTTTGATTTTGGCAAGTAATATTGAAAAATACTTGCCAAAATCGC
>DEKO01000150.1:5037-5282 GCA_002353885.1 Porphyromonadaceae bacterium UBA2720 | reverse complement strand
GCGAGCTCGGCTCTGCGCTCGTTTGCACGAGATTTCATGATGGTGACGGTAGAGACGCGGCTCGGCACGTACCGATGCGCCCCCCAGCCTGGCGGTGAGCCCCGCTAGGGGCGGCAAGATTATAGGCAGGGGTGGAGCGATAGCGGAACCCCTGTATAGGTGACCCACCTATCCGTCCAAGCCCCGCTAGGGGCGGCAGATATAGCTGCCATGCTGTTTTTTTGCCTCTCAACAACCACGAAGTG
>DEKO01000150.1:0-4983 GCA_002353885.1 Porphyromonadaceae bacterium UBA2720 | reverse complement strand
GCTATCGCTCCACCCCTGCCTATAATCTGACAGCCCTACGGGCTTTATCAAAAAATGCGATTAAGCGAGAGCCATGCGAGCTGGCTCGCTGATGGCCGAGCGTGAGCATTTTATCCAATCAGTTTTTGATGAACTTGCTCACGATAGGTAACTAAAGGAACATAATCTGTACGAACCGCAATTGAAATATCCCTCATCTGACTTTCTAAAGACTCTCTACTGGATTCAACGTCAGAATCTATGATGTTATTGGTTATTACTATATTAGCTAAGATAAGTATGAACGAAAACAAAACAATCCACTTATGGGATTTGATGAAAGTCCAAAATATGTAGAGTTTGTCTTTCATTTTGTTGACGATTAATTGGGGTGGGTCTTGAGTTTTTTCATTTTCCGCCTTTGCGGCGGTTGCAGTCGCGGCACAGCATCTGGCAGTTCTCCTTGACGGTGCGGCCGCCGTCGCGCCAGGGCGTGATGTGGTCGCCCTCCATCAGCTCAAAGTCCAACTCGCGGCCGCACAGTTTGCAACAGTGCCCCTGCTGCCGACTACCCTCCAACTAAGAATTTACCAGATTTCAGAAGCGGGTAATATCGTTATAACGCTCTCGGTTATTCCACAATGTAGTGAATCCGAGTTCTAAGACAGAAGAACAAAAGGACAGAAACATATCTGAACCAAAGCTCATGTCCTTATGTTCTTATGTCTAAACAGAAGTATGGACAAAAGCTATGTTCTCATGTCTCGCCACTCGAATCGCTGGCAAAGTTAGCAAAAAGTTTTCAGTTACGTGCCGCCGGCAGTCACATTTTTTTGCGACATGCTTGGCAGAATGAGAAAAAATCACGAACTTTGCGGAAAATATTAATCAGCTATGTCAAAAGAGCAATCTGACATCGTCGAGTATCTGGTATGTGTCATTGGGGCCTTTGCCCGACAGTTCTCATTGACCAATGCCAAGGCATACCAATACCTTCGTGAGTTCAAGGGGCTGGACTTCTTGACCCGGCACTATGCGGCTGAGCACACACAGTCGATAGAAGATGCCGTCGAAGACTGTTCGGTGATCTGCCATCGCCATGGAGGGGCCTTGGTGTTATGATTCTGTATCATGGCTCAAATGTAGGGATTAATGCCATCGACTTGAGCCGCGGCCGCCGCGGCAAAGATTTTGGCAAGGGCTTCTATTTAAGCCCCAATTATGAGCAAGCACTGATGATGGCGCAACGCACCGTCGCCCGCGAAGAAGAAGGCGAGGCCGTTGTCACACAGTTTGAGTTTGACGAGCAAGTCCTTCAATCAAGCTGTCTGTCAATCAAAGTGTTTGAAGGATACACGGTTGAATGGGCCGAGTTCATCATGCTGAATCGCCGCAATAAGACCGATGTGCCTGCTCACGGTTTTGACATTGTGTATGGCCCCATCGCCAATGACAGGGTGGGGCTTCAAATCAACCGCTACATGCTGCACTATATCCCCATCGATGAACTGATTCGCCAGTTAGCATTCATCCGCCCCACCTATCAATATTATTTCGGAACGCAGCGTGCTATGACTTATTAGTCAGAATTGATTGAACATGGCTACACGAGAACAAGACATACAATTCCAGATTGAATGCCTCACCCATCAGCTGGTGATGATGCTCATGGAGGACAAAGGAATGACCATGAAGCAAGCATTGGACACGGTTTACAGTTCACACACCTTCGCCAAAGTCGAAAATCCCGATACCGGCCTCTACTATCAGGGTGCAGTGTACGTGATGGATATGTTGGATGCTGAATTGAAAGCCCCACGCATCATGCATTGACCGTCGCCTCAGGCTAACTGCCCTGGAGCAGGGCGGGGAGGGAGACGAAGTGGTAGCCGCGCTTGGTTAAGGTTTTGATGATGTCGGGGAGGCGATCGTAGAACTTGTCGGTGCGGCGCGGGTCGGTGCCCAGGTGAATCATCAACAGGTGTCCGTTGAGGCCATGTTCACGTTCATACTGCAGCATGTGGTCGTAGAGCCAGCGGCTGCTGCGATAGGTGGCACCGGTCTCTTGCTCGATGCCCGGCCAGGTATAGTCCTCGTTGCTTCGTGTGCCGCCGGTGAAGTTGACGATCTGCAGTCCCATCTGCCGTGCCCATGACGCATGGTGGTCGTTATACCACTCGTAGGGCGGAATGAAGTAGGGGGCCGACTGCGGCGTGATGCCGAACTCGGCCATTTTAGTGTAGGCCCGCTTGAGGTCATCGACAAACTCCTGTTGCCCCACCAGACACGAGTCACGGTTGTCCCATGGAGCATAGAGCAGATGACCGTAGCTGTGGGTGCCCACATAATGCCCGTCGGCCAGCAACTGCCGCACCACATCGGGGTACGTCTCGAAGAATTGTCCCGTGAAGAAGAACGCCCCCCGGATGCCCTGCCGCCTGAGTGTGGCGATGATGCGGTCGGCCCCGTCGGCACGGTCATCAGCGGTGAACACTAGGCAAATTTCCTTCTTGTTGGGGGCGCCTTGCACGATGCCGCCGTGACTATAGACCGGCGCACCAGCCGTCATGCCAGCCTGACGGTGCCCCTCGGCCTCATACTCGGCCAGCGGGAAGGTGAGCGCCGCCGTGCCGTCCATGGTGGGCTCGTTGGTGCTGTAGTCGTGGGTATTGTCGTGATAGACCACATCGCCTGGCTGCAGGTCGTGGTAGGCATTGCTGGTGACGTGTGGCATGTCGTCGGTGATGTTCACGCCCTTGAGACTGTTGAAAATGGTGGCATAGACCGGGCCGTCGACCAGTCCACCCGTGGGGAAACCCACCTGCTCGAAGACCCAGTTGCTGTGCGTGGCGCGCGGATAGGTGCCGCCGATGGGCAGTTCCACCACCATGCTCGTGCCCCAGGGATTGCAGCCCAGCAGCCAGTCGCGCAAAGCGGCCTCCATCTCCTCGTAGGTGCAATCGCCAGTCAACTGGCGGTAGAGGATGCACTGCGTGAGCAGGGCGGTGGTCAGGTTGTTGCTGCACCAGATGCCCGGCACACCCCATAGGAAGGGGTGGTCGGCGGCGCGCTCGCGCACACGTTGCAGGCCAGCCCGCATGTTGCGGATAAACTCGGCCCGGACGCGCTCATTGCCCTCAAGCGCCACACGATAGTGCCCCATGTTCATGAAGGGGTACCACTGGTAGTGTCGCGCACTGTCGGCCCCCATCCAGGGGGTGACCGGCTCACGCCGGCCATACTCGATGGCTTGGGTCAGATAGCGCGTGTCGCCCGTCATGCGGTAGAGTTCGATAGCCCCGAGCTCCATGTCGTCGACCCAGTTGTCTTCTTCATATATATAGGGTGAAACAACCGATACCGTCTGGGCATTGCCCGGCATGTCGACACCCACCTGATAGGCATCGGCAGCCTTGGCTCCAATGTGTGCCGCAAAGTCGGGGTAGAATGGAGCCAGCACCTTACTCCCTACTGCAAAGTCGCTGGCAAACTTGCCGGCAGTGCTGGCGCCCCCCATAGTAGCATTGAGATACTTGCCGCGCTGCTGTGGCTTGCCATTGACGTAGTAAACCGGCCTTCCACCGCCCGGGCCACGACCATAGTCGGCAGGGTCGTCCTTGGGCATCTTCATGCCGATGTGGTCGCGGTCGTCGGCAATCTGGTTGTACAGTTCGCCCTTGACCGGGTTCATCTTGTCGAGCCAGTCGAGTCCCCACTTGATCTGGTCAACAATGTCGGGAATGCCGTTGCGTCCACGCGTGCCATTGGCAGCATATCGGTCACCGAACACCTCTGGGTGTTGCTGATAGGCAAACATCAGTTGATAGATGGCATTGGCGCTGGTCGTGGTATATTGCAGCAAGTCGGCGGCATCGTGCCAGCCGCCCCGCACGTCGATGTGTTTGCCTTCAAGTGTCGGATGATAGCGGACGAATGCATCACGGGTGTGACAACTGTCGTTCTGGAATGGGTTAAAGCCACATTGCTGCTGGCGCATGTAGTTGAGCAGGAAGTCGGCCGTGCCGTCATAGACGTGGCAGTTGATAGGAAACACCGGCGATAGCGACTGCCCCACGCGGATGCGGTAGGCCCCAGCGCGTGTGAAGTCGCTAAAGTCGAGGCGAGCTGTCGACCGCATGAATTGCAAGGGGCGCGTCCTGGTAACTTTAGTGCCACGATAGGCCACCTGCCCTGTGTACTCGTCGACGAGTTCAAACTCAGTCACCTCTATCTGGTCATTGGCCATCCAGACAGCCACCTTGGTGGACTGTGGCAGATAGCCCAGCTGGTTGATGCGAATCCATGCCTCGGCCTGCGCTGTGAGCACAATCAGTGTCGCCGTCAGAGCGGCCAATATCCTCTGTTTCATTGTCGTTTGCGCTAATTTGCAGCGCAAAGATAATGAAAATTCTCAATTCTTAATTCTCAATTCTCAATTAATTTGTACCTTTGCAGCCTGTTCAACCAATTAGATGCACAAGATTTTTTGGCGAATAACAGTGAACTGCCACTATCATGTAACGGCTTTACTACTTTACTACACCACTACATCACTACTTTAGAAAGTTAAATAAATCTAGATTAACAATTATAAAAAATGAAATTACTGGAAGGAAAAGTCGCGCTCATCACGGGTGCAGCGCGCGGAATCGGCAAGGCTATCGCCCTGCGCATGGCAGCCGAGGGTGCAGACATCGCATTCACCGACCTCGTGATTGACGAGATTGGTCAAGAGACTGAAAAGGAAATCGCCGGCCTGGGCGTGAAGTGCAAGGGCTATGCCAGCAATGCTGCAGACTTTGCTCAGACCGAGGCTGTTGTGGCTCAGGTCAAGGAAGAGTTTGGCCACATCGACATTCTGGTCAACAACGCCGGTATCACCAAGGACGGCCTGATGCTGCGCATGACCGAGGCCCAGTGGGATGCCGTGATCAACGTCAACCTGAAGTCGGCCTTCAACTTTATCCATGCCCTGGTGCCCATCATGATGCGCCAGCGTGGTGG
>DEKO01000031.1:3180-3353 GCA_002353885.1 Porphyromonadaceae bacterium UBA2720 | reverse complement strand
AAAAAAAAATGACTTTGCTGACATTTCATCCCCTTTTCTGGTAAAAAGCCTGGTTCTTATCTGGCTCCAAGACTGTTACGCATCAGTTCGCTCACCGTGATGGCGGCGGCGATGCCCACGTTGAGCGACTCGCTGCCCTGGCCCTGGTGCGGCGCGGCGGGGATGAGCAGGCG
>DEKO01000031.1:1275-3133 GCA_002353885.1 Porphyromonadaceae bacterium UBA2720 | reverse complement strand
CCGATGCCCTTGCCCTCGTTGCCAAACACGACGAAACCTCTTGGTTCCAGCGTCTGGGCGTAGAGGTTGTCGCCGTCGAGAAAGGTGCCGTAGATGGGCAGGTCTGAATACTCGTCGAACAGGTCCTCAAGGTCTTGATAATGCACCTTGACACGCGAGATGGCCCCCATGGTGGCTTGTACCACCTTNNCCCATCGTGGCCTGCACCACCTTGGGGTTGTAGCAGTCGGCCGTGTCGGCGCTGCACACCACGTTCTCCACGCCAAACCAGTCGGCAATGCGGATGATGGTGCCCAGGTTGCCCGGGTCCTGGATGTTGTCAAGCACGATGCTCAGCCCGCGGCGCACCTCTCCGGCATCCACCTCGCGCTCGGGTATCTCATAGATGGCCATTACATCGCTAGGCGTGCTGAACTGCGACATGCGTGCCATCTGTCCCTTGGGGGCAAGCACCAGTTTGTCGTAGTGGCTGGCATTGCCGCATTGCTCATACCATGCTCGTGTAGCAATCAGGTAGCGGCACCGGAACGCGTCCCACGTGTCGCGCACACACTTGGTGCCCTCGGCCACAAACAATCCTTCGTTGTCGCGATTCTTCTTCAAGGCCAGCGATCGCACCAGCTTGATGATGCCATTGTTGATGTCTGTCATACGTTCTGCAATTTTTCGGCAAAGGTAGTATAAATCATCGAGAATTTTTAGTAACCGTCAATTATTTTCTCAGGTTTAGCTCAAGGTTAGCGGTGTAGGGACGGCGCTCCCGCACCGTCCGCCTCGACAAAAGGTAATGTTGAATGCAGCCCCGCTTGCGGACGGCACAGGGGTGCCGTCCCTACATCGGCCAGGCTGTATAACGTCCAACTGCTGTTGTGGCTGCCACTTTGCAAGGGGGCTTGGGGGGACTGTAGGGACGGCATTCCCATGCCGTCCGCCTCGACAAGAGGTATATTTGAAACAACCCGGGTGCGGACGGCATAGGAACCACGAANNGCCGTCCGCCTCGACCAAAGCCGGCCATAGAGCCAAAAGACATTCACTGAACTGATCTTTTTAAAGAATGTGGCAACAAACCACTAAAGTATAGAATTTTTTTTGTAACTTTGCACACAAGAATAATAAAGTAACCCGTTGGTGGAATTAAACTATATAACCGATAAACTGCTTTGTGTTTTAATTCCGCCAACGGGTCTTGAAAACAATGACAATACTAACCATTCTAACAAGAAAAAACTATGAAGTTAAGACGACTTTTTCTGACTTTCGCCATTCTGATGGGAGTGTTTGCAACAGCAGGTGCGGCTGTCAAGGGCGACGCCACTGGCGACGGTGTGGTTGATGTGGCCGATGTTAATCAGGTCATCAATATCATGCTGGGCCAGGCCGAGGCTAATGCAGCGGCCGATGTCACAGGCGATGGCAGTATTGACGTGGCCGACGTCAATCTGATTGTTAACATCATGTTGGGCACGGATAACTCCAAGACGTTTGAGACGATGGATGACTTGTATGTGGCCATCAATGACTGTGAACATGCGATGATGAAGCAGTACCTCCTGACCCAGGGCATGAGTGGCGAGGGATGCATCATGATGTGGTATGGCAACTATCCCGGCCAGGACTTCTTCTTCAACATGCCGGGCTGGGCATCACTGGTCAACCAAGATGTGCACGACACCCCCGACAGCAAGTACAGTTATTACCCCTGGTACTATTATTACGGCCTCATCGCGCTGGCCAACAAGGTGATTGTGCACTACGACGAGCCCGAGGGCTATGACGACCAGAAGCTGTTTGTCAAGGCCCAGGCACTGACCTATCGAGCATACGCCTACACCATGCTCGCACAGCTCTATGCCAA
>DEKO01000031.1:0-1217 GCA_002353885.1 Porphyromonadaceae bacterium UBA2720 | reverse complement strand
TGGTGTTGCGGCTCGACGAGTCGACCGCCGAACTGCCGGTGGCCACGCTAGCCGAGACCTACGCACAGATTTATCGCGACCTCGATGACGCCCTGGTGGCCTATCAGCAGTCGGGGCGCTCACGCGTGTTCACCGACGACTTTTACCAGTTCTATCTGCCCGACGCCGACGTGGCCCATGCGGTCTATGCCCGCGCGGCACTGGCGCGCAACGACTGGAGCAAGGCCTCACTGCATGCCCTGCTGGCGCAGCAGAACCACCCGCTCATGGACAACTACACGCTGCGCACCACCGGTTTCTGCACCGCCAACAGCGAGTGGATCTGGGGTGGACAGAGCACCGATCAACTTTATTATTACAGCTACCATGCCTATATCGCTTATAACAGCAACGCCAGCAACGTGCGCATCTATCCCCGATGCATCAGCCGCGAGTTGTTCAACAAGATTCCCGCCACCGACGTGCGCCGCCAGTGGTGGCTCGACCCCACGGGATATGAATACAACACGGATAATGGGCGGGCCGACAGGGGGTCGCAACTCGACACCGATGCGCGTGCGGCACATCCCGACCTGCATGAGAATGCCTACGTCTATGCCTACATGCAGTGGAAGGTGCGCACCGTCGAGCAGCCCGGCATTGCCGACCTCTGCTTTATCCGCGCCTCCGAGATGCTGCTCATCCAGGCCGAGGCGCAGTGCATGCTGGGCAACGACATCAGGGCGCGCGATGCACTTTGGACACTCAACTACATGAGCGGCCGCGACCCGAACTATTTGAGCGACAAGATGGGCGCCGAGCTGCTTGAAGAGGTCAAGCTCTATCGACGCATCGAGCTGTGGGGCGAGGGATTTGACTGGTTCGACCTCAAGCGCTGGAAGGAACCCCTGGTGCGACACACCTATGCCGACGGCGGAAACTTCATCACCGATTTTGCGGTCACCATCACGCCCGACCAGAAGAACGAGTGGACCTTCCAGATTCCCAACCCCGAGGTCCTGCCGCAAGAATAGCTGCCAGTCAATAGCCTTTCGGCACGAAGTTGGCCGTTTGGTCTTCGGTCACTGTTGGCTGTAGGGACGGCGCTCCCGCACCGTCCGCCTCGACAAAAGGTAATACTTTTTAATTAATAATTACCCGTTGGCGGAATTAAAATTGTTGTCCGTAATTAATAGAACGTATGTGTTTCAGCTGATTGCGTCGAAGACGCTAGGCGG
>DEKO01000004.1 GCA_002353885.1 Porphyromonadaceae bacterium UBA2720 | reverse complement strand
CCCTACATTGTGCATTGTGCATTATGCATTATGCTTTGTGTATCAATCGATGCGGGTGATTTTAGCGCCAATGGCGTTGAGGCGATCGTCGATGTGGCTATAGCCACGGTCGATCTGCTCGATGTGGTCGATACGGCTCACACCGTCTGCACTCATCGCTGCAATTAGCATGGCTATGCCTGCACGGATGTCGGGCGAAACCATGTTGTTGGCTCGGAGATGAATGCGGTGGTCGTGACCGATGACCACGGCACGGTGTGGGTCGCAGAGGATGATTTGTGCTCCCATGTCGATGAGTTTGTCGACAAAGAACAATCGGCTCTCAAACATCTTCTGGTGGATGAGGATGCTGCCCTTGGCCTGTGTGGCCACAACCAGCAGCACACTCAGCAGGTCGGGCGTCAGTCCTGGCCAGATGGCATCGGCCAGTGTCAAGATTGACCCATCCATGAAACTCTCAATCTCATAGTGTTCGTGACGTGGAATGAGCATGTCGTCACCGCGTTGTTCCAGTCTTAGGCCTAGGCGCCTGAAACTGTCGGGAATGATGCCCAGGTTGTCCCACGACACATCTTTGATGGTCAGCTCGCTGCCTGTCATGGCTGCAATGCCGATGAAACTGCCCACCTCAATCATGTCGGGCAGGATGTGGTGGTGTGCACCATGCAGACTGTCCACACCATGGATGGTGAGCAGGTTAGACGCTATGCCTGTGATGTGTGCGCCCATCTGGTTGAGCAGGTGGCACAGTTGCTGCACATAGGGCTCGCAGGCGGCATTGTAGATGGTGGTGGTACCACGGGCCATCGCGGCAGCCATCACGATGTTGGCTGTTCCGGTGACCGATGCCTCGTCGAGCAGCATGTATCTTCCGGTGAGCCCCTCCGAGGCTTGAAACCTGTAAGCCTTGAGCACAGGGTCGTAGGCAAAAGTTGCACCCAGTTGGCTCAAGCCACGGAAGTGGGTGTCAAGCCTGCGGCGCCCTATCTTGTCGCCGCCTGCATGAGCATAACAGACTTTTCCCAGCCGGCTGAGCAGGGGAGCAATGATCATCACCGAGCCACGCAGACGGGTGCATTGGTCCATGAACTCCTGGCTCTCGATAAAGGCAGTGTCAATGTGTTCGGCCTTGAAACTGTAGCTGTGCGCGTCAAGGCGCATGACCTTGACTCCCATGTCGATGAGCAGATGGATGAGGTTGTTCACATCCAGGATGTCGGGAACATTGTCAATCACCACCTCGTCGGTGGTCAACAGCGTGGCACAGATCACTTGCAGTGCTTCGTTCTTAGCGCCTTGAGGGGTTATCTCGCCATGCAACTGATGGCCCCCTTCGACCAAAAATGATGCCATATTTTGTGAATTGAAAATTGAGAATAAATCTTTAAGAATTGAGAATTGTACATTCTCTATTGCTTGCAGCTTGTGACTCGTGCCCACTCAGATGTAGTTGACCTCGGGTTGTAGCTGTATGTTGAATTTCTGGTATACACTTTCTTTGACTTGCTCGGCCAGAGCAACGATGTCGGATGGTGTTGCGTGATTCTTGTTCACCAAAATGAGGGGCTGCCGCTCATAGACTGCGGCACCACCATGGCAACGGCCCTTCAAGCCGCATTGTTCGATGAGCCATGCGGCAGGCACTTTGACCTGACGCTCGTCGACAGGATAGTGTGGCATGCCAGGATAAGTGCGCAGCAAGCCAGCATAAGCCTCAATGGAGATGACGGGGTTCTTGAAGAAACTGCCAGCACTACCCAGTCGGTCGGGAGAGGGCAGCTTGGACTCGCGGATTGCAATCACCGCATCGCGGATGGTTTGGGTCGAGGGCACTGGGTCGTTGTTGCGCAGTTGTTGCAAAGCCCCATAATCCAGATGGACTCGAGGCGTGGTCGATAGCCTGAAGACGACGGCAGTGACGATGTACTCGCCGTGGCGGTGCTTGAAGATGCTGTCGCGATAGTCATAGTGGCATTCCGTGGCCTGGAACACTCGTGGGCGTCCGGTTGACACCTCGATGGTTTCGACCTCATGGACGATTGAGCCCACTTCCACGCCGTATGCCCCGATGTTTTGCACCGCAGCTGCACCCACTTCGCCAGGGATGTGCGACAGATTTTCGGTGCCGTACCAATTGAGTTGGGCCATCAGGGCACAAAAATCGTCCCACACGATGCCTGCACCCGCGCGGACCAACACTTCGTCGCCATGATGGGCGATGGTTTTGATAGACTGTATGCCTGAATGCAGAATGGTCCCAGCAAAGTCTTGAGTGAACAATAAGTTGCTGCCGCTGCCGATGTGAAGCATGGGCTGGCTGGATGTCGTGATTTCGGCCAAGACCTCAACCAGTTCGTCGACACTGTCATAACTGACATACTGATTGGCTTTGATGTCAAGCCCAAACGTGTTGTGCTTGCGCAACGAGTAGTTATGTTTCTTGGTGACTGGCATAGCTTTGGTTCTTTCTTTATTGTGGGCCGTCATGGTGTCGGCTTCGGCAGGCAAAGATACATAAGTTTGGCGTGAAAATGTAGAATTTAACCATTTTTCCATCAGAAATGAGGTTTTTTAGCATATCTTTACAATCGGTCTAGGCTTGAATTTTATGTATATGAAACTACTGTGGGTGATGTGTGGCATGAGAACAGAGAAATTGCGCGGCATGTGCCGAAAAATTTGTACCTTTGCACCGCCTTAGAAGGAGACGCCGGACTATTGCTGCAGCCCTCAATAGGTGTATAGAATCTATCGATGAATTGGTTTTTACTCGTTGTTGCCGGGCTATGCGAGGTGGGCTTCACCTACTGCCTGGGACGCGCAAGAGAGGTTGAGGGACTGGCATGGTGGTGCTGGATGACTGGATTTTTGGCCTTCACATTGGCTAGCATGGGCTTGCTGGCTAGAGTCACACAGACGATGCCCATAGGCACTGCTTATCCCGTGTGGACGGGCATCGGTGCTGTGGGAACAGTACTGGTCGGGATTGTCTTCTTCAACGAGCCTGCCACATTCTGGAGGTTGTTTTTTATCACGACACTGATTGTGTCGATTGTAGGACTCAAAACTTTGTCATAGCAATGGAACAATTCAGAGAGATGCGTCGCAAGCGCCAACAGTTGACCGATGCCGAGTGCATTGCCATCTTGCAGCGCGCCACATCGGGTACACTGGCACTGTTGGGCGACAATGATTATCCCTATGCTGTGCCCATGAGCTTTGTCTATCATGACGGAAAAATCTTCTTTCACAGTGCGCTGAGCGGGCACAAGGTCGATGCCATCAGGCGCTGCGACAAGGCATCGTTCTGTGTCATAGACAAGGATGATGTCAAGCCTGAAGTCTACACCACCTACTTCAGCAGTGTGATTGCATTTGGCCGGATACACATCATCGACGATGCCGACGAACGGATGTCGGTGGCGCGCATGCTGGGCAATCGCTATTATCCCAACCACGACCAAGCCTTGAGCCGAGAGTTGGCACAGGGCTTCGACAGGATGTTGGTGATATGTTTGGACATCGAGCACATGACCGGCAAGGAAGCGATAGAGTTGGTGCAGATGCGCCACCAGGCTTCAAGCACTTGAGCTACTTTTTGCAGTAGAAAATATAAAACCATATAAACCATTGAAAACCATTGAAAACTGATGATTTCTTCGATACACATTTTGGGCGTGTTGATCACTGTGGGCCTGCTGCTGGCTGTGAGTTGGTGGTCGGGCCGAAAGGTGCATGATGCAAGTAGTTTTATCACAGGGGGCACTTCGGGCACATGGCTCGTGGGTGGTGCCTTATTGGGTACCATGGCTGGCGGGCAGTCGACCATCGGCACGGCCCAGTTGGCGTTCTGCTACGGGCTTTCGGCTTGGTGGTTCACTTTGGGGGCAGCCATCGGGTCGCTCCTGCTGGGATATGTCTATGCCGGTCCGTTGCGCCGCAGTGGTTGCTCGACCTTGCTCGAGGTTGTGCGGCGCGAGTATGGCCGCAAAGCCGAGACCTTGGGGTCGGTACTCTGCATGGTGGGCATCTTCATCAGCATCGTCTCGCAAGTGCTCTCGTCGGGGGCCATGATCAGCAGTTTCTTTGGCATGTCCATGTTGTGGGCATCGGTGGCGGGTGCTGTCCTCATCATGCTGTTTGTGCTATTCGGAGGCATACGCAGTGCCGGCATCAGTGGCATCATCAAACTCATCTTGCTCTACTTCAGCTCTTTGGCCGCAGGTGTGATTGTGTGGCATTTGGCAGATGGATTCTCGGGCCTGCGCGCCAGCGTCGATGCAGCCTATCAATCATCGGTGTTGAGCCAATTCAATGGACTGACCGATATCGAGAGCATCCATTACCGCTATGGCAGTCTCGTGGCGCGAGGCGCAATGAAGGACTTGGGCGGCTGCTTGTCGCTTGTGTTGGGTGTGGTCTCAACGCAGACCTATGCGCAATGCATCTGGTCGGCTTCGACCACACGACATGCTCGCCGCGGTGCCCTTATCTGCGCCATCTGCTTGCCCATCATCGGCGCGGCCTGCACCATGGTGGGCATCTACATGCGCGGACACTATGTCACCGCCGACGAGTGGGCAGCCATGCAGCAAGCTGGCGAAGCGTTGCCTGATGGCATCGGGGTCATCGAGAACTCGGCGCAGGCATTCCCGGCATTTATTCTGCGCCATCTGCCCGCATGGCTGGGTGGCATCATGCTGGGCACTCTGCTCATCAACATTCTGGGCTGTGGCAGTGGACTCGCATTGGGTGTAGCCACCATCTTGGTGCGTGATGTCTACAGTAACCTGCGGCGCGGCGTCTCGCGATTGTCACAGCTGCTGCAAGTGAGGCTGAGCATCGCTATCGTGCTGACGGTGGCAGTGGTGGTGGCGCTATTGTGTAACAATAGCTTCATCAACGACCTGGGTTTCCTCTCGCTGGGCTTGCGGGCTGTGTCCATCTTGTTCCCGCTCAGTTTCGCCCTGTGGCTGCCTGGCCGATTTGCCCCAAGCAGCATTTTGCTGGCCATGCCCATCGGTGTTGCCATCATGCTTGTGGCCAAATCTCTCTCCCTTCCCGGCGATGCTGTCTACTACGCTCTGACCATCGAACTCCTCGCCATCCTCATTCCTGCTATGAAGTCGAAAAAACGAGCTGCAATGTGATAAGATTGCACCAGAATTTGTGAGTGTCAGTTTTTATTGATATATTTGTCCACTCAAAAACAATTAACTCACATGAAGGTATTATTGATTAATGGCAGTGCCCGCAGCAAGGGCAACACATTCCTCGCACTGAGCGAGGTAGCAAAGACCCTAAACGCCCAGGGCATCGAGACCGAAATCGTGCAGATTGGCGCCAAGCCGGTGCGAGGCTGCATCGCATGCAACACTTGTTGGGACAAGGGGCTGGGACGATGCGTCTTTGACGACGACCTGTGCAATCGCGTGGTCAAGAAGCTGGCTCAGGCCGATGGATTGATCATCGGCTCTCCCACCTATTATGGCCAACCAAATGGCACATTACTCTCGCTCATGCAGCGCGTGCTCTACTGCAACCCTGCCAATGCTGTTGGCAAGCCCGCTGCTGCAGTGGCTGTGTGCCGCCGTGGAGGATCGACAGCGGTGTTCCAGACATTGAATATGCCTTTCCAGATGCTCAACATGCCCATCGTTACCTCGCAATACTGGAATGTCGTCTTTGGCATGAACGAGGGCGAGGTTGCCCTCGATGCCGAGGGCATGCAGACCATGCGCACCTTGGCACTGAACATGGCCTGGCTGCTCCAGAAGATTCATCGCGACGGCAAGCCCGAATTCCCCGACTACGAGCCTCAAGTGTTCACCCACTTCATACGATAGATGACTGCCAGTGAAGTCATAGCTGTGATGGAGCAGCAGCGCGACGAAGAACAGCGCCAAGTGCTGATGCGCTTCTTCAAGACTGGGCCCGGACAGTATGGCGAGGGCGACGAGTTCCTGGGACTGAAAGTGCCCCAGACACGCCACATGGCGCGTCTGGCAAGCGACTTGCCATGCGATGAGATAACCAGCTTGCTCACCAACCGCTGGCATGAGGTGCGCCTGTGTGGACTATTGCTGCTGGTCGACCGATTTGAGCGCAGTGCCAAACCACAGCTGGCCGACGACACTGAGGCCACTTCGCGCCGAGATCTGGTCGTACAGACCTATCTTGACCATGCTCGGTGGGCCAACAACTGGGACCTTGTCGACCTGTCGGCACCCAAGATATTGGGGCACTGGCTGTTGTTGCCCACAGCGATGGGAGGCACTGGCCTGTCGATGCACCACGACTACAAGTTGCAGGTGCTTGACAGCTTGGCCGACAGTGACAACTTGTGGTTGCAGCGCATGAGCATCGTCTGCACATGGAAGACCACGCAGCAAGGCGAACCCAGCTACTGCTTGCGCTATGCCGAGCGGCACCTCCACCACCCACATGACTTGATGCACAAGGCTGTGGGATGGATGTTGCGCGAGATGGGAAAGCGCATCAGCATGGACTTGCTCAGACAATTCCTTGAGCGCCACGCCCATGAGATGCCGCGCACAGCATTGCGCTATGCCATCGAGCGCATGTCGGTCGATGAACGACAATATTGGATGGGCATTAAGTAATAGCAATTCAACAAAATTGCAGGCAAACGCACGTGGCCTGCGATTTTTTTGCTACTTTTGTGGCTTCAAAACTCGTGCCGACGAGCGTAGTCATGCTTGCATGGACTGCCCAGTGCAGCCGAGTTTATCTAAAACGTGGATAATGATTGAGATTGTACGATATAGCCCCGACATGAGGGCCGACTGGGATGAACTGGTGGCAGGAGCGCGAAATGGCAACATGCTGCACCTGCGTGGGTTCATGGATTATCATAGCGACCGATTTGACGATCACTCGCTGGTGGCGATGCGCGATGGAGCGATGCTGGCCGTGCTGCCTGCCAATCGCGATGGCGACACGTTGTGGTCGCACCAGGGACTGACCTATGGCAGCTGGATCATGCCCAGCAAGCACATCGACCCCAGTGTGATGCTCGATGTGATGCAGGCTACTGTCGACAGTCTGCAACAACAGGGCTTCAAGCGTTTGGTCTATAAACCCGTGCCGCACATCTATCATCGCTATCCTGCCGAGGATGACCTCTATGCCCTGTGGCGCATGGGTGGGCAATTGTTGGAGTGCGGGATCTCGTCGACCATCGATTTGGCCAACCGTTTGCCACTGGACCGCGGTTGTCGCAGTTCAGCCAATGCTGCTAAGCGAGGTGGGGTAGAGGTGGCCCGCAGCCAGGACTGGGAGGGCTACTGGCAAGTGCTCACTCAGGTGCTTGCCGACCGCCACGACACCCGTCCCGTTCACACCATCGATGAGATTCGTCTGCTGGTCAAGCGTTTCCCTGACCGCATCCGCCTGTTTACTGCTACTGCTGGCCAGGAACTGGTGGCCGGTGTGGTGATGTTTGAACTGGGGCCGGTTGCTCATGCACAGTACATCGCCGCCTCTCAGCGTGGACGTGAACTCAAGGCGTTGACACTGTTGTTTGACTATCTCATCAATCACTATGCCCAGCGTGAGTTCTGCTACTTCGACTTTGGCATTTCGACCGAGCAACATGGAACCATTCTCAACCGGGGGCTCGTGCAGCAGAAGTGCCGCCTGGGTGGACGAGGAATCCTTTATCCGATCTATGAATTGAAAATCGAGAGTTGAGCATTGCGAAAAGAGAATAACATATCGCGGCTGGCCATGAAGGCAATGGGCCTTTTCGGGGGTGTGCAGATGATGAGTATCATCTGCTCGATTGTGCGCACCAAGCTTGTTGCCATCTGGATAGGACCTGTCGGTGTGGGACTCTTCGGGCTGTTTAACAATGCCCTCGATATGCTTAACATAGGAACCAACCTGGGCATACGTGGCAGCAGTGTGCGTGACATCTCGCAAGCAATGGCCAGCGATGACCGCTCGCTCATCGCGCGCATCGTTGTCGTGGTCAGGCGTTGGTCGCTATGGCTGGGTCTAGGTGGAGCTTTGTTCACCTTGATTCTTTCGCCCTTGTTAAGCCAGGTCACCTTCGGCACGCAAGACCACATGTGGGGCTTTGTGGCGCTGAGCGTGGCTGTGCTGCTCATGGCCATCACGGGAGGAGAGCAGGCAGTGCTGCAAGGGTCGCAGCGGCTCAAGCGGCTTGCCAGGGCAAGTGTCAGTGGCACATTGCTGGGACTGCTCATCTCCATACCGCTATTCTACTGGTTGCGCGAGCGCAGTGTGGTGCCTTCAATCATTGCCTATGCTTCATGCAATGCGCTGATGATTTGGTTGTTGCGCAACAAGGAATACCCGCCAGCACAAGTCTCGCGCCGCGAGACTGTGACAATGGGCCGCGACTTTGTGCGACTCGGCATCTACATGACCATTGGCAACTTTGTTACCATCCTTGCCAGTTATGTGTTCAATGCCTGGCTCAACCAGGAAGCTGGTACAGCGGCTGTGGGACACTATCAAGCCGGATACACACTCATCAACAAATATACGGGCCTTATCCTCACCGCTCTGGGCATGGAGTATTATCCGCGATTGGCTCAGGTAGCAAGCGATTCGGACAAGATGCGCAACTCGGTCTCGCAAGAGGTGAGCATAGCCATGCTGGTGCTGGCACCTGTGGTGGCGTTGTTTGTGCTGCTGCGCGAGCCCATCGTGTGGTTGCTATATAGTGCTGACTTCAGCGTCATCCATGCCATGGTGTCGTGGGGCATGGTCGGAACCATCATGCGCGCCCTGTCGTGGTCCATGGCGTTCGTCATCCTGGCACGTGGCGACGGGCGCACCTATGTCATCACCGAGAGCATCAGTGCGGTTGTCGGACTGGGACTCAACATCTTGTTCTACCGCTGGTGGGGAATAACTGGACTGGGATTGGCTTTCATGGCTTGGTATGTAGTCTATACCATTATCATTGCAGTGGTCTACTTTGGCCGCTACCGACTCTCGCTGTCACGTGCAAGTGTGGCTCGCTGGCTTTGGGCCCTGGCCATAACAGCTGGTGTGGTGGTGGCTGTTGAGGCGGGATGCATGTGGGCTGCTGGAGCAGCGACTGCAGTCAGTCTGGCTGTGAGTGGCTTACAACTCGTTAAGCTATGGCGCGGTTAGGTTAATAATCCTAAAATTTAGCGTCAGAGGGCTGCAAAAATTTTGCCAAGTGCAAAAGTTGCATTACCTTTGCAACACTTAAAACATTAGAGAATATTCACGGGGGATCTCGGCGTAAGCAACGAGGTTCTTCAATTTTTTTACGAAAAGAAAAACTGACATTTATGGCTATTGTTTACATGACCCAAGAGGGTTACGATAAGAAAATGGCTGAACTTGCACGTCTCGAAAATGTTGAGAGACCGGAAGTGATTAACGCAATACGTGAAGCAAGAGACAAGGGCGACCTGTCTGAAAACGCAGAGTATGACGCAGCTAAGGAGCGCCAGGGACTACTCGAGGCTAAGATTGCCGAGCTGAAGAACCTTGTGGCTGGAGCTCGCATCATCGACGAGAGCAAAATCAGCACCGACGAGGTGCAACTGCTCAATCGTGTCACCATCAAGAACGTGGCCAATGGAGCTAAGATGACCTACACCATCGTCACCGAGACTGAGGCCAACTTGCGCGAGGGCAAGATTTCAATCACAACACCCATTGCCAAGGGCCTGTTGGGACACAAGGTGGGCGACGTGGTCGATGTTCAGGCACCGGCAGGAACCATGAAGTTTGAGATTCTCGACATTGCCATCTAAGGTTGGACATCTCAATTTTTAATTATCAATTCTCAATTTTCAATTCTTAAAGAGATGGCTTCAATTTTTAGCAAGATAGTCGCTGGAGAGATTCCCAGCTACAAGGTCGCCGAGGACGAGAACTACTATGCATTTCTTGACATAGCGCCAATGGCCAAAGGGCACACGCTTGTTATTCCCAAGCATGAGGTCGACTACATGATGGACCTCACCGAAGATGAGTACCAAGGGCTTTGGGCATTTGCCCGTCGGGTGGCTCTTGCCATCAAGCCCGCATTGCACTGCAAGAGAGTGGGCATCGCTGTGTTGGGCATGGAAGTCCCTCACTGCCACATCCATCTCGTGCCACTCAACCGTGAGAGCGATATGGACTTTCGCAAAGAAAAACTCTCGCTGTCGGCCGATGAGATGAAGGCCGTGGCTGAGAGCATCGCTGCTAACTTTAAGTAAGACCGCATCTAGACATGAAATGTCATCTGGGCACCAGGCTGGAATTCACCGCCTGGTGCCCAGATGGCATTTTCTTGTCGCTCCAAGTAGGGGCAAAAAAACACCCTCGCCCGTCAGGGGGCAGAGGGTGACGGCACACTTAGTGCTTGTTTCATGTCTGGCCAGTCATTAGACCTTCTTGGCGAGCTCAGCACCTGCTTTGAACTTCACAACATTCTTTGCAGGAATCTGGATCTTCTTGCCGTTCGAGGGGTTGACGCCCTCACGGGCAGCTTTCTTCTGGATTGAGAATGTTCCAAAACCAATCAGAGCGACCTTGTCACCCTTTACCAGTGTTCCTTCGATTGCGTTGAGAGTTGCTTCCAAAGCGGCCTTTGCTTGAACCTTAGTCAGTTTGGCCTCAGCAGCAATTGCATTGATCAATTCTGTCTTGTTCATGATTGTTTTAATTAAATAATGTGGTTTGTAAAATCAGATAATCTGTTATTTTTGGGGCAAATATAGGCAAAAGATTGATATCGGCAAAAAAAAAGACAAAAAAAATAAGTTTTTTTGATAAAAAACTATGATTTGTGGGCAATACAATTGATTTTTTGGACTTTTTCGCTAATTTTGCAACCCTAATCAAGATTCCGAATGACTATGAATTCAAGAGGCTCATTTTGGGCGAATATCCCGCCCGTGACCAAGCATCTGCTCATCATCAATTTCTTGCTTTGGCTAGCTACAATCGTGTTGCAGCGCACGGCGGCACTCGACATCCAGGACTGGCTGGGGCTGCACTACTGGCGTGCCAGCGACTTTAATGCTGTTCAGTTGGTCACCTATATGTTTATGCACGACAGCAGCGGCATCGCGCATGTGTTCTTCAATATGTTCTCATTGTGGATGTTTGGTGGCATCATCGAGCGATCGATGGGAGTCAAGCGCTACCTGTTCTATTATCTCTCATGTGGAATCGGTGCCGGACTGGTGCAGGAACTCACATGGGAGTTCAGCTGGCAAAGCCTTTTTGTGCCTAGTTTTGCCAATCTCAACCACTTGACGATCGATCAGGTGCAGCAGTTGATGTCGACGGGACGTCTTGACCAGTATCTTGACTCATTCTACAACAGCATGGTCACAGTGGGAGCTTCAGGAGCCGTCTTCGGCATTCTGCTCGCATTTGGCTACATGTTCCCAAACATGCCCATGTACATCATCCCGTTCCCCTTCCCCATCAAGGCCAAGTGGATGGTGCTGGGCTATGGTGTGGTAGAGTTGTTCTTTGGGGTCTCGGGAGTCATGGACTCGGTGGCGCACTTTGCCCATCTGGGAGGTATGATTTTTGGTTTCATCATCTTGTGGTACTGGCGACATCAGGGTGCAATCGGGCGAGGAAATGGCTATTATTGACGACATCAAGCGCACCTATCGGCAGGGCACTATGCTCATGCGCATCATCTATATCAACATCGCTGTCTTTGTGCTCTTGCACGTGGTGGCGCTAGTGGGCATTTTGATTAATGTGCCCACACAAGACCTGGTGACATGGGTGCAGATGCCATCTGACCTGTGGCGGCTGGCACATACGCCTTGGACGCCTATCACCTATATGTTTGCTCATTACGACCTGTTGCACATTCTGTTCAACATGTTATGGCTCTACTGGCTGGGGCGCATCTTCCTGGAATACTTCACGCCCAAACGGCTCAGTGCGCTCTATGTGTTGGGCGGACTGGGTGGAGCCGCACTCTATCTGTTGGCCATGAACATGTTGCCCCATTTCGCTGGGCACAACAGCTTTCTGATGGGAGCTTCGGCCTCGGTCATCGCCATTGTCGTGGCGGTGGCGGTCTGGGCGCCTGACTATAAGATTGGTCTCCTGTTCATTGGCGAGATTTCGCTCAAGTGGGTGGCTATTGTCACTATTGGTATCGATCTGCTCAGTGTCGACGCGGGCAATGCCGGGGGCCATATCGCTCACCTGGGTGGTGCTGCAGTTGGCGCTATTTATGCCACTGCTCTGAAGCGCGGCACCGATATCACTAGACCGCTCAACGCATGCCTCGACTGGCTGGCATCACTCTTTGTTCGTCGCGAGTCGGGGGTCGGACAACCCGTTGGCGGTAAGGCCTACGACAAGCGACAGGCAGCGGCCAGCGACCGACCAACCGAGGCCGAGATTGACGCCATCCTTGACAAAATCAAACGCTCGGGCTACACTTCGCTCACCAACCATGAGCGTGATGTGTTGTTCAGGGCATCCCGAAAGTAATCAGTCACAACATGAAGCTCCTGTCCACTATCATAGCGACACTGGCCGCGCTGGTGCTTTTGGCATCGGCCTATGGCGGCTACTGTGATCCCAGGACATGGGCTATTCCGGCTGTGTTGACACTGGCCATGCCCATCGTGGTGGTGGGGGTGCTGCTAGTGGCTGCACTCTGTTTGCTCTTGCGGCAATGGAGGGCATTGGCCTTGCTGCTGGGGGCGGGACTGCTGGCCGCTCCTGCCATCTCGCTCCATATGCCTCTGAGGGGCGACAAGGAGGTGTCAAACGAGCAGACCACCTTTCGCGTTATGACTTTCAATGTCGCAGGATTTGAGGTCGAGAGTGCCAGTCTGCGCTATATTCTTGACCAGGATGCCGACTTTGTCGTGCTACAAGAGGCATCAACAGGACCCGTTGATTTCGCCGACCTGCCACAGCACGTTGACATGCGTGAAGAACTGGAACAGAAGTATCCCTATCACTCACAAGGCTATCACGATTTGGCCATCTTGTCCAAACTGCCCTACACGGTCTATAATGACACCACGCTCAGGCAGGAAATGGGCGCTGATGCAGCAAACGATGCAGAGTATCATTATTATGCCAAGGCTTTTGACCTGCAAGTGGCGGGGATGCCTTTGCGCATAGTCAATGTGCACTTGCAGTCCATTGGATTGAACCGCGACGATAAGGCGTTATACAAGAAGCTGACCAGCAACGAGCTGCAAGGCCGCAGTGATGTGTCGCAGGTGAGACACACGCTGTTGAGCAAGCTGGCAGGAGCGTTTCGGCGAAGGGCTGGCGAGGCCGGGCAGCTGCGCACCTTGCTCAACGACACCATCGCTGCTCCCAATATCATCTTGTGTGGAGACTTCAACGACACACCTGGCTCATACAGCTATCGCACCATTCGAGGCCAAGACATGCATGATGCTTTTGCCGAGTGTGGCACATGGCCAGCCTTCACCTTCAACCGCGACCGCTTTTACTTCAACATTGACCACATCTTCTATCGTGGACATCTCAGGGCTCTCAACTACAAGTTGGACAAGGCTGGAGGCAGTGACCACTATCCGCAGGTTGTCACTTTTGCTATCACCCCCTAAAGTTTGATGCAATAAGCGGCAAGCATCATTCTCTGGTCACAATTCTCAATTCTCTATTGTCTGGAGTCTAAAAAAAATTGTACCTTTGCACCCGATTTTTGTTGAGAAAAATAATTTGACAATGACAAGACATATCATTATGGTGGTTGCCATGCTGGCCATGCTGGCATCGTGCAGCGAGAACAAGTTCAAGGTCGACGGCAACGTTGAGGGCGCGACTGACACCACTCAGCTCGTGCTCGAGATGTCGAGCAATGGTTATTGGTTCCCGGTCGACACGGTCACCACGGGGGCTGATGGAAAATTCAACATAGCCGCCGAAGCGCCTGAGTTTCCCAATATTTACAGGCTGCGGCTGGGGGACAAGGCCATCTGTTTCCCCATCGACAGTTTGGAGCATTTGACCATCAACACGAAGTTGGCGGCATTTGGGACTGATTTCTCTGTTTCCGGAAGCGACCATGCTGTGCAAGTGATGAAAATCGACAAGGATGCGCTACAGATGGCTGGAGGCAAAGCGACACCCGACCAACTCAAAGCCTGGAAACGAAAACTTGCCGAGCAGATTGTGGCTGACCCCAAAGGCATCGTAGCCTATTATGCCATCAACAAGTATCTGGACGGCAAGCCACTCTTTGATCCTCTAGACAACGAAGACTTGCGCATTATCGGCGCAGTGGCCAATGCATTCTACACCTTCAGACCCAATGACCCACGCACCGACTATCTGGTGCAGGTACTCACCGAGGGACAGCAGCGCCGCAGAGCCGCATCAGCACCTACCGACACCATTAATGCCGAGATCACGTCACTCATCGACATTAAACTGCAGGATTATAACGGAACCAACTATAGTCTGGCCGAAGTCTCGCACAAGAACCATATCGTGTTGCTCAACTTCACCATCTACCAGGCTGAGTTCTCGCCCGTGTTCAACAAACTGCTCAATGACCTCTACACCCGATACAAGGGCAAACTTGAGATATTCCAGGTCAGTCTTGACACCGACAATGTCTTCTGGAGTCAATCGGCTAAGAATTTGCCTTGGATTACCGTTTACGAACCCAAGGGGCAGAATTCGCCCACGCTGGGCATCTATCAGGTGATGGGTGTGCCCACCACATTCATCATCCGTGACGGAGACATCGTCGAGCGCGTCGATGACGGCTCACAACTCGAGGCAGCCGTTGCCCGGCAGATTTGATGAGATGAGATATTCGTGCAAACACAAAAATCGCTAACCACACTCATGGCTAGCGATTTTTTATGATTCCTGCTGTGGCTTTATCGCGATGACGCAAGATGTAGAATAGCCCCTTGTATAGGTAGCGCAGACCATAACCGAAGCTCACACCATGTTGCTTGTGTAGCCGCCATGCGATGGGCCAAGGATAAAGTAGCATTTTAGGTCGGTAGCCGATGTAGAGGTAGGCTCCTTTGCCCATGAGAACACCGGGTGTGGTGGCACGGCTGGCGTCGGTGGTGGGGTGGTCGTGCTCGACAATCGTGATGGGGTAGAAGTGGCAATGCAACCCCAGTGATTGGGCGTCATGGATGAAAATCTCTTCCTCGCAGCAGTGGAACAGTTCGGCTCCTAGGCCAAAGTGCTCGTTGAACTGTAGACGACCTTGCACCGACTGCAACCGGAAAGCAATCTCAAACGATGTGGGGTAGTAACCTTTGGGACGGTGCTTCAGGTCGATGGACGTTGTGGGGTAGGGTTTGCTGCAATAGGGATTCTGCATCACAAAGGCGGCCAGGTCGGTGTCGGGATGTGACACAAAGGTGTCAAGAATGGCTTGCAAGCCACTGGCGGTGTATCGGCAGTCGTCATCGCAGATCAGGCACACGTCGGCCGATGCATGGCGTAAGCAGTTGTTGCGGTTGCGACTCAGACCACGGCCCTCGAGATGGAACACCTGGACATCATCGCGCAACAACGAGGCGGGCACGTCACGATGCTCGTCGGTCGTGCTGTGCTGCCACGACACCACATAGCTGATGTCGGCAGCTGGCGGCAGTATCAGTTGTGTGACCTGGTCGATGCCGCGGTCAATTGTGCAGATGAGCAGTTGCAGGGTCATGATGCTAAAATCTTATGCCAGAAGTCAAGATGTCGTTGCGCCACTAAGGCTGCAGCGTTGTGTTTGATAACAAATTCGCGACTCAGCACGCTCCATTGCGGCAATTGCGATTTGTGTTCAATGATATGCTCAAGTTGGTGGTCGATGTCCTCGTCGTTATAGGGAGTGACATTGACGATGGGATGGTTGTTGCATTCACCGATTAGGTCATAGTACTCAGGCTCAGCGCCGCTCACTGCCACCAGTCCCTGGGCCATGGCAATCAGGGCATTGGTGGCCGGAGTGTAGCTATAGAGCTGATCCAGAAGTACATGCGAGGCACGCATGCGACGCGTGTACTCATCGTAGGGCAGATTCTCGACTACCTCCATCTCGCACAGGTCGGGATAGCGAGCATGCACGCGTTGCAGTGCGGCTAGCAAGCGGTCAGTGCCTTTGATGACTGTGCGGGCGCGCTGAATACCGATAAAGAATCTCACACGGTCGGGCTCTGTGGCCAATGGGCGCAACGGCAACGAGTCGACATCAATGGGTATGCCGGCATAAGCCACTTTGTCGCCCATCAATGGCCGATAGGCGGCATAATACTCCCACAGGCAGGCAACCACACCGTCGATGTGCTCGAGCAGATAGTCGCTGTACCGCTTCATTACCGGCAGTCGCCAGTTGTCTTGTTGTTGGGCCACATACTCTCGCGACTCGACATAGGGACTGGGCTGATTGCCCACACGGTAGTCGCTATAGCGATAGGTTTTACCATCGTGACATGCCTCATAATATATGCGGTCGGTGCCTAGCGCCGAGAGCACAACCTTGTCATTGTGGCGGCGCAGGTAGTCAAACACACGTCGCACCTTGTCAGGCTTCAAGTCCAGGAAAATGTGGCTCGAAAGCTCGACGATGTCATAGCCGCGCATCTGAGGCAAGGCTTTGATAACGTCCATCACATAGCGGATGGCACCTAACTTGCCGGGACGCCGTGTGAGGTCGATGTCACGGCCTGTGTTCATCCAGTGTGAGCCATTTGAGGCCACGACAGCGTCATGGCCCATCGTCCGCAATTGCCCTGCTAGGCAGTTGTGCAGATTGCTTGCATCGCCAACAAACAGAATCCTCATCGCTACTCCTAGCTTGTCAAGCTTTCAACCACTTCACTTTGTCAACGAAATGCCCCAGCAGCAGTGTCAACGGAACGGCCGTGGCCACATAGATGAGCCAGAACCAATTGTCTGGGACCATATGAACATAGGGGTGACAACCCACAACATGCCAGTCGAGGTCGTAGATATAGGCTTTGAGCAGTGAGGCAGGCTTGAGCATCAAGAAGTGGAACGTGAACACATAGAAGGTCTTCTCGCCCACATACAGCAGCGAACGCCTGAGCCATGTGCCTGGGTGTGCGTCTATCCGGCTGCATAGCCAGTGGACAAACACAAACCCGCAAGTGCCTGTTAACAGAACCATGCCCCACTGGCTCACCGTGGCTGCGGGCAACAGACCCGTGGGCTGGATATACACACCGCACAGGAGCAGCACAAAGGCCACTGCGACCAGCCAGGATCGCTCTTGCCACACACGTTCGTACTTGTGCATGAAGTAGCCCACACCCAGAAAAAATGTCGCCATGCACTCACGATAGCCGCCCTGAGGAAAGTAGGGGATGCCATGACGTGACCATGCTATGGCCAAGCCGCCCAACAGCCCCAGCAAGCTCACCACAGCGATGCTTGTTGATGGCGAGTGAGTCTTCTTGTTGACAACAGAACCCACACAGCACAGCACCACCAGACTCACAAACAACGTGCGCAGGAACCAGTAGGCACCCAGCAAGAAACCTTCATAGTGGTCCATGCGCAGGACGATGTTCAGCAGGTGAGTGAAGCCTTCTTTGAGCGAATACAGATGCGAGGTGATGCCCGAGTCATTGCCATACTGGGCATTGATGATGCCCAGGCTAAAGAACACATTGTGCAGCAGCAAGAAGATAATGCTCCACTTCACAAAGGGGATGTACAGATTCTTGAATTTGCGCTTGACATATTCCCACTTGCGGTCAAACCAGCTATCCTTGAAGAAGTAGCCGCTGGAAATGAAGAAGATGGGCATGAGCATGCTCAAGTCGGTCAAGAACAGTGGCTGCGGACAACCGCTGTGGTCGACTACCACCATTATCATGCACAAGCCCTTGACTAATGTGATCCTTGTATCTCTTTTCATTGCAAAAGGGACGAGATTTTGCCGCAAAATTAGGCTTTTTTTGTCACTCTGCAAAACTTTTACTACCTTTACACTCAAATTTTGAGACATAGATGCTTTTTACGATTATTATACCCGTCTACAACCGAGCGCAGCTGGTGCGGAACACCCTTGACACGGTATTGGCGCAGACACATCGGCCACTGCAGCTGGTGCTGGTTGACAACTGCAGTACCGATGACACAATGCAAGTGCTGCAGCAGTTTGCCATGCAGCACGATGCCTCAGATTTCCAGATTGTCGTGGCACAAGAGCGGCATCACACTGCAGGCGCTGCACGCAACACGGGATTTGAGTTGGCCAAGGGCGAATGGATTGTGTTCTTCGACAGTGACGACGAGATGGCTCCACGTCTGGTCGAGGCTTATGCACGCGAGGTCGCAAGGCTCGACGGAGCGGTCGACTTGCTCTCGGCGCGGTCGATGCTGGTCTTTCCCGATGGCTCGAGGCGTGAAGCGCCCTTCTTTACCAGCGACTTGATGGCAGTCAATATCCTACACAGCCAGCTGGCTACGCAACGCTACGCTGTCAGACGCGATTTCTTTGCCAATACGCAAGGATGGAATGCCGATTTGCCGGGATGGAATGACTGGGAGCTAGGCATGCGGATGCTGATAGGCAAGGCAAGGGTCAATTTTGTCAACGATGAGCCCATGGTGATTGTCAACCACAATGGCAAAGACTCCATCACGGGAACCGAGTTCCACACCCGTGCAGGACAGTGGGAGCAAGTCATCGACCTGGTCGAACAGCAAGTGCGGCAATCTGCATTATCTCCCACTGAGCAAGTGCGTTACTGCCGCCTCCTTGACTATCGGCGGTTGACACTTGCAGCGCACTATGAGCGTGAAGGATGCAAACACTTGTCCTTGCCACTGGCTGGCCAAGCTTTCGAGAATTTGCGCAACAGTTATAGCAACAGCATCAAGTGGCGATGGTGGGTGTCGCCCGTAACCCGATGGCTCTATCGGCGCATTGTGCACAGCAAGCGAGGGTCTGCACGCATCGCACAGCGATTATTTTGATTATCTCGCAAAAAATCACTACCTTTGCACAAATTTTTTGATACAATGCACGATTAGGCGCATTGCCGTTCGTGCATTCCGAGCCACAGGGCCCGACAAGAGAGAAGAATATGGCAGAAGAACTTGAACTGATGGCCGAACAGCAGCCCAGCGACTTCGGCGGATACGACAAACTGGTGACTCTCACACCACGAGAGCACATCAGACAGCGACCAGGCATGTACATTGGCAAGCTGGGAGACGGCTCGCAGAGCGACGATGGTGTTTATGTCCTCATCAAGGAAGTGATTGATAATAGCATTGACGAGTTCAACACGGGCTTTGCTAAACCCATGATCAACATCGATGTTGAGCAAGGCACGGTCACCATCCGAGACTTTGGACGAGGCATTCCGCTCGATCAAGTCAAGGATGCTTCCAGCAAGATGAACACCGGTGCAAAGTACGACACGCAGAATTATAAGCGGTCGGTGGGCCTTAATGGCGTTGGAATCAAGGCAGTCAATGCGCTGTCCACGTCGTTCTATATCCGCTCGGTGCGAGATGGAATGTGCTCCGAGGTCACCTATCACGAGGGCATTGTCGAGCAGGAATCGGGTATCGTGATGGCTAACGAGGGCGAGGAGAATGGGACGCTGGTGCGTTTCACACCCGATGGAACCATCTTCAAGAACTACGAGTTCCGCGACGACATCATCGAGACGATGATCAAGAACTATTCGTTCCTCAACACGGGGCTCTCTATCTATTACAACGGCAAGCGCTATCACTCGCGCAATGGCTTGAGCGACCTGGTCAAGGAGAACATGACCAGCGAGCCGCTCTACCCGCTCATGCACTTC
>DEKO01000120.1 GCA_002353885.1 Porphyromonadaceae bacterium UBA2720 | reverse complement strand
GCCCTTCGGGCTCCCGTTCGGTCGTGAGCACTTCGTGGTTCTTGATAAAAACGTGACAGCCGCAAATGATGAGGACGGATTGAACTGAATGAGCCCCACGCCTGATGACGTGGGGCTCATCACAGACAAACTTTCTTGTCCTTGCCGTACTTCTGTCCCTGAGCTTGGTCAGCGCAGCATCTTGACAGCCGAGGTAGTGCCGTCGCTGTAGCGGGTGACGACGATGTTGACTCCCTGCCACGGGCGTTCGCTGCGCATGCCCGAGACGTTGTAGTAGTCGATGCGCATCACCTGCCGGTCACCTGACAGCTGCTGCACACCGGTGATGACACCATTCTGCTCATCGGTGATGCGGGTGATGGTCAGCGGATAGACGACATACTGCTTGGACGCTCCCTCGGCATGGCGCGGCGCACGAGCCTGAGTGCCACCTGTGGCAGTCTTGTATTTGATGACAGCAGCTTTCATCTCATAGGTGTGCCCCGATTGCAGCTTGACCGAATCCTGTTCCAGATAGTCGCCCTTGTAATCAAACTGCCCCTTCAATCCTGCCTGGTTCCACTCGGGATGGTCGTCACTGCTAGGCACGACAAACTTCCCGCCATCCCATTGCGACCACGTGACGGTGGCATACTCCATGGGCTTGGGCTGGACAAAGAAGAATTGCTTCTTGCCCCCATATCCAGGCTGATGGTTGTCGCCATAGAAGCTGGCTGCGATGTAGGTGTTGGCAGTGAACGCCACCTTATCGCCATCACAGGTGGGCACAGCATCCAGCATGAACTCGGGGTTCTCTTCGCTGATTAGGCGGCCCTTGACTCCCTTGAGCGGTGCGCCATTCAGGATGTCGCTTGAGATTGGGGCTCCCGTGGGCAGATGCAGGGCAATCCAATTGCTCTGGTCATAGGTCTCAGGCACATTCAGTTCACTCACCTCGTGGATATAGTCAATCCAGCCATCTGCCTTCACATCTTTGGCTGCGTAGCCAATGCTGTCTTTGCAGATGATCATGTGGTCATGGTTGGCCTTATCGCTCACCTCGGCGATGCCTATCAGGTCGGTAATCGCGTAGTTCCGACCCGGTACGCCATCAGCTACCAGTTCGGCCAGGGTGACCTTTTGAATCCTAGACACATCGTTGCTCACACTGAGGTAGGCCTCATTGCCGTTGACCGAGCTCAGCGCGTTGCCACCGAAGGTGAGCAGTCCATCTTTCACCATCAGCTGCTTGCAGTTGCTGACGGGCGCAGGCTGGTTGGGGAAGTATTTCTCGCTGTACTTCAGCAGGTTGCCTGCCGGCACAGCACCATTGGCCGCAGCCGTCTTAGTGGGCACCATGCGATTCTCCTCGATGTCATCGCCCTTGGTCTCAATGATGACCGGGGTGCCGGCAGGGATGATGTTGCCCGTGATGGGGGCCATCTCGAAGGTCCCCTCGGTCTCGTCAACGCTTGTCACCACGTAGGGCGTCATATGCTCGGGGTTGAACAAGATGTTCCACGACGTGCGCAGTGTGGTGTAGTAGCTCCCATCCACCTCAACCAACTTCTCCGGATCCAGCGAGAAATAATTCTCCTTCGTCTCCAAGTCCTTGTCCATCGGCTCAATGTACCAGTCCGCTTCATTTCGTTTACCTAAATAGACCTTAGGCGAACCATTTTCGTCTCCAATTCGATACCCAGACTGAACATTATCGTCGGTACTCAATGCCCATGTGTCTACGTTGGTGTCAACATCGTGTGGCATTCTTAGGTAGACACCTCCTGTGACTGCATTTGGGTCTGTTGGATCAAAATCATAGAACTTGCTAGCTTTAGCATTTTGCATATAATAATCAAAGTATTGCTGCCTCGCTCCGCTACTGCCTTTTACAATACCCTCAACTATTTCGATGACCGAACCAGCTTCGCTTATCACATCATTCAACGAATTTTTCAACTCTATTGCCTTAAGGTTTTGCAAGTTGCCCTCATCGCTTGTAAAATCAAGATATCGACCTGTTTCAAAATTCTTGAATCTTACAAAATCGTAGCCATCATCATAAAGTGCGATGTATGTGCCTTTTGTATTTTCATCAATGGTGAAAGTCAATACTCTGTCCCTTGATATGATATCCTGTTCTGCACCCTGTTTCACCCACCCGAGGAACTTGTTATGGTAATCAAGAGTGTAAGTTCGCAAAGATATCTCTTCTCCAATGGCATTCTCTTTCAGATATTTCACTCCACCCAATTCCGCTGGACTGGCCTCGGCAAAAACAACCTGCGTTACCACTTTACGGAATACCGCGTAATAAGTGTGCTCGGTGTAATATGCAGCATGCTCATGAGTCCCACTGGAACTATTCCCTGGGCATCTATTGGTGCTATTGTAAGTGTGCGAGGCAGTACCTTTTTCTTGATTACTATTGGGTAAAGTTGTGCCATCTTCCAATTCCCAGTGGTCAAACTGCCAATTGCCATCTCCCTTTGCTAGCACATAAGCAGTTACTGTAAAAGTTGTCGCTCCTGATCCCCAATAATACGTTGTACCTGAATGAAGCTGGTCCAGATCACTTCGTTTGGTCGCTTCCGTCGGTTGAGTACTAAATTCAACATCAACAAATCCGATATCATTCCTTATATTCCCATCTGTATCTTTGCACTTAGCTTCAACTTGCATTCGGAACCAAGCTTTGCTCCCCCATATAGGTTGCCAAGAAAGGTTTACAAGCAAAAGAATAAGGATATATCTGCAATAAGAAAACCTAAGCATGTCCTTAAACGATATAAAAATTCCTTTTATATTTCTAGTCAGTTATCGCACAACTTTCTTGCCGTTCAGGATATAGATGCCATGGGTGGGGTTGATGACCTTGCGGCCCATGAGGTCGTAGAGGGTGTTGTCGCCCTGCTGGGCATCGGCATCGACGGTGGTGATAGCCGTAGCCGTCTCTTTTTGAGCCCATGCCTTGTTGGCGGGCATATAGTCGAGGGTGTTGTCGACGGCAAAGGTCAGGCCCTGTTGCAGGGTGAGCATGTTCAGCTTGTCGTTGGCGGTGTCGTCGTCAAAGTATGTGCCCTTGAGTGCCGAAGCCATTGCCATGCGGGGTGCGCCGGCCGGTGTGGCTACCGTGGCGGGCATGAGCAGGTTGTCGGCATCGGTCTGGGTGGCGCACTCCAGCAGCACGGCGCTGCCGGCGGGAATCATGGTGTCGGTGATGGGCTGCAGTTCGGGGATGCCCTCACTGTCGACGCGCGTCACCAGATAAGCCACAACGTTGTTGGGGTTGACGATGGTGTAAGGGAAGGCGGCATAGAGCGTGGTGTAGTACTTGCCGTCGGCCTCGACCGTTGCCTCGGGGGCAAAGTAGTTGTCCTCGGTGTCAATCATCTCGAGTTGCCACTTGGCCAGGTCGCCATACTCGGCAAAGTTGGCATCGCTGGCGATGGTGACATCGCCATCGTTGTCGTGCACAAAGTAGAGCGCGGCTCGGTCGGTGATCCAGTCGCTGTGGGCCACCAGTGCGGCATAGAGCTCACTGTCCTCGCCCAGCGTCTGTGCGGCGGCAGCCAGCACTGCGTCGGCACTGACATTCTCGTCGGGCAGTTGCAGCTTGAGCACAACGCTGTTGTAGACAAACTTGCCGGCCACGGTGTTGGTGGGGCAGAGCGCCAAGTAAGCACCCTCGCCGATGGCGGTGGCCAGCGGTGCCAGGTCGAGGCCCTGGACAGCCAGTTTGTTGACCTGAATGCCCTCGACACCCAGTTCGAACACGGCGCTGGCATCGTTGTGCGGCGAGGCCAGGTCGATGGTGCTACGCAGGCTGTGCACGCGGCGCAGATAGGGAGTCTGGCTGGTGGTCGAGGCGGTCTTGACATAGCAGTAGCCACCTTGCAGGTCTTCACGCTCCATCAGGAACTTGATGTCGGTGCCCTCTTCGGTGCCGGCCTGCAGGCGGTAGCCGAAGCTGCCGTCATAGTCAATGCCCATGTAGTGGCGGTTGCCGGGCACCATGTGGGTAATGTAGTAGTTGATGGCCGTCTGTCCGCCAGCGGCCTCGAGGATGATGGCCTTGATCTCGTCCCAGTTGTCAATGGCCGGGACATCGACACACAGGAATACCGAGCCGTCGGCATCGCCGGTGGGCACGAGGTGAAGCTGGAACATCTCCTCAAGGAACCATGTGGGCTGGTTGTTGTACTCGAGCACTTCCTTGATAAGGCCCTTGATAAACTCCAGTGTCTCGATCATGTCGCCACCGTCGCCGCTCAGGTTGGTGAGCAGTGCCTCGCCATTGGCGTCACGCTCGCCGTACCACACCAGCAGGTCGCTGGCCTCCTCGGGGGTCTGCGCGGTGATGTCGGCCAGATAGTCGTGCTGTAGCTTGACGTAGGTGCCGGAGTAGACGTTTTTAATCTTGTAAACACCCTGGTCAGGAAGCCGTGTGATGCCCGCGGCACACAGGGTCATTGTGCCCATGCACAGCGCCAGCAGCGTTGAAAGGAAAGATAATTTTGTTCGCATAATAGTTTTTTTGATATCGTTTAGTAAGAGAGTTCAATTGCTCAGGGGTAAGTCTGATTAAGCCCTAACCAAGTGGCAAAATTAGATATTTTTGGATTGACGACCAAGAAAATGAAAAAAAATGTTCAAATTTCAGACATTTTGTAACACCCTTGTAATCAATTTGCCCGATTGAGTGCCGACTTTCTCATGCAGATTTAGCTGACTGCTGCGCAATGCTCAAGTAGGGTTAACTTTTGCCAAGATTACCTGGTTGTCAAGATTATTTATCACGAATTATCGATTTATTCGCGCAATTCGCGGTTGTCATGATTTTTATCAAGAACCACGAAGTGCTCACGACCGAACGGGAGCCCGAAGGGC
>DEKO01000153.1:192-13731 GCA_002353885.1 Porphyromonadaceae bacterium UBA2720 | reverse complement strand
CGGCCCGCTATTGGCTAAAGGCAAAAGCCAAAGGCTTTTAAAGGGCCAAAAGCAAAAAGCTGAAAGCTTTTTAAAAGGCAAAAAGCCAAAGGCTTTTTAAATAGCTAACAACTAACGTCTAACGTCTAAAGTCTCTATATGAAGTCAGACACTTTGGTTATCATCCCGACCTACAACGAGAAGGAGAACATCAGCAACATGATTCACACGGTGATGGCTATCACCGAGCATCAGTTTGACATCCTGGTCATCGACGACAACTCGCCTGATGGCACAGGCCAAATCGTCGACGCGCTAGTCGAAGAAAATCCTGAACGTGTCCACATCATCAAGCGCCAGGGTAAATTGGGCTTGGGCACAGCCTATATCACTGGCTTCAAGTGGGCGCTAGAGCACGGCTATGACTATGTCATCGAGATGGATGCCGACTTTTCGCATCCCACCGACAAGTTGCACGAACTGCAGGCGGCCTGTGCCGTCGACGGGGCCGACGTGGCCGTGGGCTCGCGCTACAAAACGGGTGTCAACGTGGTCAACTGGCCCATGGGGCGTGTGCTGATGAGCTACTATGCCTCGGCCTACGTGCGCCTGGTCACCGGCATGGATGTGCGCGACACGACGGCGGGATTTGTGTGTTACCGTCGTCAAGTGCTCGAGGCCATCGATCTGGACAATGTAGAGTTTAAGGGTTATGCCTTCCAGATCGAGATGAAGTTCACGGCCCACCGCATGGGGTTCAAGATTGTCGAGGTGCCCATCGTGTTTGTCAACCGAGTGCTGGGCACGAGCAAGATGAGTTCGGGCATCTTCGGCGAGGCATTGTTCGGTGTGATCAAGTTGCGACTGGAGTCATGGTTCTGCCCCAAGAAATTCAAACGGAAAATATGATACTGATCTATCATGCTCGCCTGGTGACAGACCGAAAGGTCTGCACAGGCTATGTGGTCACCCACCACGACAAGATACAAGAAGTGGCTGCCGGCAATCCCGACGGCCATTTGCTTGAAGTGTGCGACACTTGTGTCGATGCCAATGGGGCTTGGCTCCTGCCTGGCGTGATCGACACCCACGTGCACTTCCGCGAGCCAGGACTGACCCACAAGGCCACCATCGCCAGCGAGAGCCGGGCGGCAGTTGCCGGTGGTGTCACGTCTTATGTCGATATGCCCAATGTGGTGCCTCCCACGGTGAGCCTTGAGGCGCTTGAGGACAAGTGGGCGCGTGCCGAGCGCGGCTCGATGGCCAACTATGCATTCTGGATTGGTGCCACAGCCAGCAATGTCGACATGCTGGTGCATGACGTCGACTACTCACGCGTGCCTGGCGTGAAGGTATTCTTGGGCTCGTCGACCGGTGGCATGCTGGTGGACGATGCCAGGGTGCTGCGGCGCATTTTCGACGAGGTGCCGGCCTTGGTGGCTGTGCACAGCGAGGATGAGGCCATGATTCGCCAGGGCATGGAGCGGGCGCGATCGCAATATGGCGACGATGTGCCGGTGACATGTCATCCGATGATTCGCAGCGAGCGCGCTTGCTATGAGAGCTCGCGTCGGGCAGTGGAACTGGCACGGCAATTGGGCACGCGCCTGCATGTGCTGCACGTGACCACAGCTCGCGAACTGGAGTTGTTTGCCGCGGGCGACTTGGCCGGCAAGCGCATCACTGCCGAGGCATGCGTGGGACACTTGTGGTTCAGCGACAAGGACTATGACCGCCTGGGCAATCGCATCAAGGTTAATCCGGCCGTCAAGACCGTGGCCGATCGTGATGCCTTGCGTCATGCTGTGGCCGCGGGACTGATTGATGTGGTGTCGACCGACCATGCCCCCCATACCATCGACGAAAAATGTCAAAAATATTTAAAATCGCCGTCGGGAATGCCTTTGGCACAGTTTTCGCTTGTGACAATGATGGAACTGGCCCGTCAGGGCTGGTTCTGCATCGAACAAGTGGTTGACAAGATGTGCCAAGCCCCAGCGCAACTCTTCGGCATCAAAGGCCGGGGACGACTGTGCAAGGGCTATCAAGCCGACTTGGTGCTGGTCGGGGACGTGCCGCAAGGCTATGTCCTGACTGATGATGACGTGCTCTCGGACTGTGGATGGACACCACTGAATGGAGCGGTGATGCACCACCGGGTGGTGCGAACTTGGGTCAATGGGGTGGAGGTCTATCCCGACACACCCACCAGGTCGCCGGCACAAGCATTGCGATTTGAACAACAATGAAGAAGACATTAGGACTGACCGAACAACAGGTGCTGGAAAGTCGCCGTCGTCACGGCGACAATGTGCTCACACCACCACCACGCAAGTCGCTGTGGAAGTTGTTTCTCGAAAAATTTGACGACCCTCTCATCAAGATTCTGCTGGTGGCATTGATGCTCTCGGTGGGAATCTCAATCTACGAGCTGGTGCACCTGAAGCAGGGCGCAGAGGTGCTGCTCGAGCCACTGGGCATCGTCATCGCTGTGGTGCTGGCCACACTGGTGGGCTTTCTGGTCGAGGTCAATGCCAACAAGAAGTTTGACTTGCTCAACCGCACCAACGATGACGTCCTCTACAAGGTGATGCGAACCGGACACGTGACCCAGGTGCCGCGGCGCGACATCGTGGTGGGCGACATTGTCATCCTTGACACGGGCGAGCGTGTGCCTGCCGACGGACGGCTGACACAGAGTGTGTCGATGAGCGTCGATGAGAGTTCGCTAACGGGCGAACCGATGGCGCGCAAGTCGCACCAGGTCGACCAGGCCGAGCAGAAAGGGCATGAGAGCACCTATCCCGTCAACATGTTGCTGCGTGGCTCGACGGTGAGCGAAGGCAATGGCGTGATGGAAGTCACTGCGGTGGGCGATGCCACAGAGTATGGCAAGGTATTCACCGACTCACGCGCCGAGACCGATGTCAAGACGCCCCTGACGCTACAACTCGACCGATTGGGCCGACTGATTGCTCGCGGCAGCTATGTCATCGCCGCCCTGATTATTGTGGGCCGGATGGTGGCATTCTATTTTGACGACAATCCTGACGGAACATTGCTCTATCAGGTCCAATACTTCATCCAGACCATCATGCTGGCCGTGACACTGGTGGTGGTGTCAGTGCCTGAGGGACTGCCCATGAGTGTGACACTGAGTCTGGCACTGAGCATGCGGCGCATGCTCAAGACCAACAACCTGGTGCGCCGCATGCATGCTTGCGAGACCATGGGGGCCACGACCGTGATCTGCACCGACAAGACAGGAACACTGACACAGAATCAGATGCAGGTCGTAGCCTCGCACTTCGAGACGCAAGAAGCAAGGAGCGAAAGGCAAGGAGCAGAAGGCAAAGACGATTCGCAATTGATTGTCGACGTGTCGATTGCTTGTAACACGACGGCTTACCTGGACGACAGTGACAGCAATCGTGTCATCGCACTGGGTAACCCCACCGAGGGCGCTCTGCTGCTGTGGCTCAACGAGCAAGGCAAGGACTATCTGGCCTTGCGTGAACAATACCGCATCGTCGACCGGATGCCGTTCTCGACCGAGCGGAAATACATGGCTTCGGTGGTCAAGTTGGATGATGCCGACCGCGTGTTGCTGGTCAAGGGAGCTCCTGAGATTGTCATCGACATGACCGACATCGACCCTGCCAAGCGTCGTGAGGTGCAGGCCACGCTTGAGCAATATCAACTCAAGGCCATGCGAACACTCGCCTTTGCCTATGTGCCGCTTGACGCGTCGGCCGAGGGGTGTGAGCTAGCCGACATGCTGGCCAAGTTGCAGGGTCAAATGCACTATTTGGGCTTTGTCGCCATTAGCGACCCGGTGCGCGAGCAGGTTCCGCTCAGCATCCAGGACTGCCGCAATGCCGGCATCCGTGTCAAGATGGTCACCGGCGACAATGCTGCCACTGCGCGAGAAATAGCACGCCAGTCGGGCATATGGACCGACCAGGACAATGAGAGTAACATCATCACTGGGCCCGAGTTTGCCGCTCTGGCCGACGATGATGCGGCGCAGGCGGCCCAGCGCGTCAAGGTCATGGCTCGTGCGCGTCCCAGCGACAAAGCACGCCTGGTGTCGCTGCTACAGGCGCAGGACGAGGTGGTGGCCGTTACAGGCGATGGAACCAACGATGCGCCCGCGCTGAACTTGGCGCAAGTGGGCTTGTCGATGGGCGATGGCACGGCAGCGGCCAAGGAGGCCAGCGACATCACCATCCTCGACAATTCGTTCACCAGCATCAACAAGGCTGTGCTGTGGGGCCGGTCGCTATATCGCAACATTCAGCGCTTCATTCTGTTCCAGCTCACAGTCAACGTCTGCGCTTGCCTGGTGGTAGCATTGTGCTCGTTCTTCAGCACACAGCAGGTGCCCCTGACAGTGACCCAGATGCTGTGGGTCAACCTCATCATGGACACGTTTGCAGCACTGGCGCTGGCTTCACTGCCACCCAACAGCATCGTCATGCGGCGTCCGCCGCGTCGTGCCGGCGAGCACATCATCACGCCCTCGATGGCATGGTTCATAATCTTGGTGGGAGGAGTGTTTGCTGTGACGATGACGTGGCTCTATTACACGTTGCTGCACAATCAGGGTGGCCCGATGCTGCATGCCAGCTTCGACCGTCACGAGGTGTCAATCTATTTCTCGACGTTTGTCTTCTTGCAGTTCTGGAACCTGTTCAATGCCAAGTCGTTCGGCAGCGGGCACAGTGCGTTCCACAACGCCGAGGATAGTCGTGTGTTCTTTGCCATTGTTGCCGTGATCCTGGTGGGACAGGTGCTGATTGTGCAATTTGGGGGACGCATGTTTGACGTCAGTCCGTTGAGCCTGAGCGAGTGGTTGGGCATCATTGGCTGCACCAGTATTGTGATGTGGCTGGGCGAACTCTATCACTGGGTGCGGCGCCTGCGTCGTGCACCTGTCGCGCCGCATGCTTGAGACAAGAATGAAGTGTTGGCGAGTCGTGAAACTAGATAAAATTCGCCCAAAAGCATAGTTTTTTGTACAAATATTTGTCCTATTCGTTTTTTTGACCTATTTTTGCAGTTCCCTTTTGGAGTTTATATAATAGGTGATATCACAATATGATTGACAATATACTGAATTGGCTTTTCGGACTTAAGTTAGTAAGGAACTTCAAGGTCAACACGACACCACGTTGGATTATTTTGTTGGTTGACATGCTCATCGTGCTGGTGAGTTATGTGCTGGTGATGTTGGCCGACTTTTTTGCTCGTGGCACAGTCTATTCACCCCTCACCTTGGTAATCAATGGCTTGATTGTGCTGGCGGTGTATTTTGTGGTGACCTATGTGAGCAAGAGCTACACGCGTGTCATTCGCTTGTCGGTGATTGAAGACCTGTATCGCGTGATCCAGGTGGTTGCCGTGAGCACCTTCGTCTTGCTGTTTGTCGACATGGCTGCGGTGATTGTGCGCGGCACGCCGTTGTGCCGATTCTGGAATCTGTTGTCCATTGGTGCCATTGTCTTTACGACCATGGTGATTGAGCGATTGCTCATCAAGTACTTCTATATGCGATTGACGGCAGCATCCGGCGATGGGCGCAGGCGTGTGCTGGTGCTTGGCACCTCGCTCAATTCGCTCATTCTGGCCAATGCGCTCAAGAACGAGATCGGTGGCAAGTATGAGCCTATCGGTCTGCTCAGCGTCAAGGCCGGTAAGGAGAATGAGAACATCAACGGATTCAAAGTCTACCGCTTTGACCCCGATACAGTAGCCAATATTTTTGTCGAAAACAGCATTTATGCCTTGATTTTTGATGCCTCCAACATTGACCGTGTGCAAGGCGGCTTTGCCGACCACTTCATGCGCAACAACATCGCACTGCTGTGCATCAACAAGGTCGAGGAGTTTGAACTCGACGACGAAAACAAGCAGCAGAACAGCAAGGCCAACATCTCGACCTTCATCCGCGAGGTGCAGATTGAGGACCTACTGGGCCGCGACCCCATTGTGCTCAACAACGCTCTGGTGAGCAACACCATCAAGGGCTCGTGTGTCCTCATCACAGGTGCTTGTGGGTCAATCGGAAGCGAGATTGTGCGTCAGGTGGCGGCCTATCATGCCAGCCGCATTGTGCTGGTCGACCAGGCCGAGACACCCATGCACGACGTGTCAATCGAGATGCGGCGCGACTTCCCTGATGCCGACATCGAACTGTTTATGGGCGATGTGCAGAACTATGAGCGCATGGAGCTGGCCTTTGAGCAGTTCCACCCACGTTTTGTGTTCCACGCTGCAGCCTACAAGCATGTGCCCATGATGGAAATCAATCCCACTGAGGCCGTGCTGACCAACGTCATGGGCACACGCAATATCGCCGACCTGGCGCTCAAGTATGGGGTATATAAGTTTGTCATGGTCTCGACCGACAAGGCCGTCAATCCCACCAATGTCATGGGTTGCACCAAGCGCCTGGCCGAGATCTACTGCCAGTCGCTCTTCTTCGATGCCGCCAAGCGGGGCATGACCACGCAGTTCATCACCACTCGCTTTGGCAATGTGCTGGGCAGCAATGGCTCGGTGATTCCACTGTTCCGCAAGCAGATTGAGCATGGCGGACCTGTCACCGTCACTCATCGCGACATCATCCGCTACTTCATGACCATCCCCGAGGCTTGCTCGCTTGTGCTTGAAGCAGGTTGCATGGGCAACGGTGGCGAGATTTACATCTTCGACATGGGACAACCGGTGCGCATCTATGACCTGGCTCAACGCATGATTTCATTGGCAGGTCTAAAGCCCGGAGTCGACATCAAGATCGAAGAAGTGGGCTTGCGTCCCGGCGAGAAACTCTACGAAGAGTTGCTCAATGACAAAGAGAAGACCACCGCAACCAGTAACAAGAAGATCATGATTGCCAAGGTTCGCACCTACGACTATCGCGAGGTCTGCGACAAGATTGAGCGCATCGTGCGATGGGCGAAGGTCGGTAACGTGCACCACATGATCTATGCCATGAAGATGTTTGTGCCCGAGTACAAGAGCAATCAGTCGCAGTTCGAAGCCATCGACCACGAGATTGAGCAGAGCCAGACCAAGGCCCCGCAGCACGAACCCGAGACCGAGAAGTATTACTAGCCCCCCTAGCCCCCGTTGTCCCCCTAACCCCCTAAAGGGGTAACTGCCTGGCTGCATTCTTCATTTTTCATTTTTCATTCTTCATTATTCATTAAAAAATGTCTTTTGTCCAGGCGGACGGCATAGGGATGCCGTCCCTACTAGCGCAGCGGTCTACCAGCCGGAGGTGCTCTACCAGCGCGTAGCGCGTCTAAAGTCTAACGTCTAAAGTCTAACGTCTAAAGTCTAACGCCTAAATTTTGCCATGTGGCGAAAATGTTGTAATTTAGCGGTTTAATTGCAAATTGATGGCTATCAATTAAGGTAGCTGCTGAATTATAAACATCTGATAGTTAATGGCAAACGAAAAGAAAATACGTGTTGGCATCACCCAAGGGGACACCAACGGAATCGGACTGGAAGTGGCGCTCAAGGTGATTGCAGTGCCCGAGTTTATGGAAATCTGCACGCCCATCATCTATGGGTCGGGAAAGGTGCTGACCTATCATCGCAAGGCAATCAATATGCCCAGTTTCCAAATCAATCATGCCGATGATGCCGATCATGTCAAGGCGGGCGTGCCCAACATCATAGAGGTCTTGGGTGGAGAGGAAATTAAAGTCGAACTGGGTACGGCTAGCAAGATTGCTGGGCAGGCTGCCTATCAGGCGCTAGAGGCCGCTGTAGCCGATCTCAAACAAGGACGCATCGATGTGCTGGTCACGGCACCCATCAACAAGGACAACATTCAGAGCGACGAGTTTAACTTCCCAGGTCAGACCGAGTATCTTGAGGCAAGCGCCGGCGAGCAAAGCAAGGCGCTGATGATCTTATGCTCCGAGAACCTGCGGGTGGCTCTGGTGACGACTCACTTGCCACTGGCCAAATTGCCACAGGCCATCACCACCGAGGGCATACGCGAGCGTCTGCGTGAGTTCAACGCCTCGCTACAGCGCGACTTCGGGCTCGAGCGCCCGCGCATCGCAGTGCTCTCGCTCAACCCCCATGCCGGCGAAAACGGCCTGCTGGGCAGCGAGGAGAAGGACATCATCCGTCCGGCCATCGACCAAGCCTACGACGAAGACCGCATCATCTGCTTCGGTCCATACGCCGCCGACGGCTTCTTCGGCAATCGACAGTACCGCAACTTCGACGGCGTGTTGGCCATGTATCACGACCAAGGCCTGGCGCCATTCAAGGCCCTGGCCATGGACACTGGCGTCAACTTCACGGCCGGACTGCCCTTTGTGCGCACCAGCCCCGACCACGGTACGGGCTATGACATCGCGGGCAAGGGAGTGGCGCGTGAAGAGTCGATGCGACAGGCCATCTACACCGCCATCGACATCTGGCGCAACCGTCAGAAACATGACGAGGCCAATGCCAACCCCCTGCGCAAGCAATATCACGACAAGGGCAAGGACAACGTCGTGCTCGACCTCACCAAAGAAACCGACGAGTAGATGCCTAAGGCCGCTATTGGCTTTTTGGGCCGTTGGCCCGTTATTAGCAAAAAGCCTGGCGGCTGTAGGGACGGCGCGGGAGCGCCGTCCGCCTCGACAAAAGGTAATTTTTATTGCTCCGCCCAGAGGCGGACGGCACAGGGGTGCCGTCCCTACTAGCACAGCGGTCTACCAGCGCGTAGCGCGGTCTACCGTCTACCGTCTAACGTCTACCGACTAAAAGCTAACGTCTAAATATTATGCACTACGCAATCATTGCAGCCGGCGAGGGGTCGCGGCTGGCACAAGAGGGCGTCGCATTGCCCAAACCCCTGGTGCGCCTGTGTGGCGAACCGATGATCGAGCGACTGATCAATATCTTTGTGCGCTGCCATGCACAGAGCATCAGCATCATTGTCAACGAGCACATGACCGAGGTTCGTGAGTTTCTCGAGGCGCTCGAGTTGCCCGTGCCCCTGAATCTCGTGGTCAAGACCACGCCCAGCTCGATGCACAGCTTCTGGCACCTGAGCCAAGTGTTGCCCAAGGGCAAGTTCTGCCTCACCACGGTCGACACTATCTTTCGCGAAGCCGACTTTGCACGCTACATCGATGCCTTCGAGACCGACGACGAGAGCGACGGCTTGTGGGCAGTCACCCCGTTTGTCGACGACGAGAAGCCGCTCTATGTTGATGTTGATGACCAGATGCGTGTTACCGCCTTCCGTGACGAGCCATGGGATGGAGCACGCTATGTTTCAGGAGGCGTCTACGCCATGACCCACAAGGCATTCCCCACCCTCAACCACTGCATCGAGCAGGGCATCAGTCGCATGCGCAACTTCCAGCGAGCCCTTGTGGCCGACGGACTGCGCCTGCGGGCCTACAGCATCGACAAGATTGTCGACGTCGACCATGCCGCCGACATCGACACCGCCCAGCAGTTTATAAGTGGAAAATGAAGGCAATTTTAATTTACCCGCAAATCAACGACTAATATATTTTTTTCAATTTTTTCTCGTTAATATATTGCTGAGGCAAAGAACTTATTTCATTATATGGCAGAAATTACAATAGCAGGGGTGATGCGCGCAGGTGCGTACTCGCCCAACCACATCGGCAACGACACGGCCATCTTCAACATGACGGCCGAGGAGCTGCGCAAGCGCGGTTGCCTGGTGAACGTTTACAGTGAGGAACAATTCAATGCCCAGGGTGGGGTGGAGGAGGACTACATTGTGGCCATGTGCCGCGAGCAGGAGTCTATACGTCTGCTCCAGCAGATGGAGGACCGTGGCAAGGTGGTTGTCAACTCGGGCTACGGCATCGAGAACTGCACACGCGAGCGCATGACACGCATCTTGCTGGGTAATGGCATCCCCTATCCCGAGAGTCTGATTGTCAACACCGACGAGAATGTCAAGCCCCTCATCGAGAAGGCCGGTTTCCAGAGCTGTTGGATCAAACGTGGCGACTTCCACGCTATGCACAAGGAGGATGTGAGCTACTGCCGTCACGCCGAGGAAGCACAGGAGGTGCTGCAGGAGTACTTCTACCGCGGCATCAAGCGGGCGGTGATCAACGTGCACCTAGTGGGTGACCTGGTCAAGTTCTATGGCATACAGGGCTCGCCCTACTTCTTCTGGTTCTACCCCTTTGAGGAGGGGCACAGCAAGTATGGTCACGAAGCCATCAACGGCCGCTCGCGCGGCATCGAGTTCAGCGAGGACGCGCTCAAGGACATGTGCCAGCGTGCCGCAACCGAGCTGGGTGTGGTGGTCTATGGCGGCGACTGCATCATCGGCGAGGGAGGCGACATCCAGATCATCGACTTCAACGACTGGCCCAGCTTTGCGCCGTGCCGCAACGAGGCCGCGCCGCACATCGCCAAGGCTATCCTGAATTGTTTCAAAAGCAAGTAGTGTGTGCCTATGGGACTGATTGAAGAATACAAAGCATCGCTCAAGTCGATGGACACCGAGGAGCACATCGACCTGTGGTTTTATCGCCCGCTGGGTTTTGCCTGGGCCAAACTGTTTGCCCGACTGGGTGTCACACCCAATGTGGTGACCATATTATCTATTATATTAGGTGTGGCTGGTGGCGTGCTGCTCTATTTCGGAGCCTCGCCGCTGTTGTGGCTCAACTATGTGGGCATCTTCCTCATCATCTGGGCCAACACCTACGACAGTGCCGATGGGCAGCTGGCTCGACTGACCAAACAATACTCACGTCTGGGACGTATCCTGGACGGGGTGAGCGGCGACCTGTGGTTCTTTGCCATCTACTTCGCCCTGGTGTTCCGTGAGTTGCACTTCGGCGACGCATGGCTGGGCGACTGGTTCGCCTCGCACCAGTGGGTCATCTGGACTATGGCTATTGTAGCTGGGCTGAGTCATGCCAAGCAGGCTGCCAGTGCCGACTATTACCGCCAGTTTCACCTCTATTTCCTCAAGGGCAAGGACGGCAGTGAACTCGACTCGACGGGACCGCTGCGTGATGCCTACCGCGAGTTGTCGTGGAGCGGGAACTTCTTTAAGAAACTCACCGCGCTGGTCTACCTCAACTACACCGCTCAGCAGGAGGCACTCACGCCGCAGATGCAGCGTCTGCGCCGTGTGCTGCGGGAGCGCTATGGCGACGACATCCCGCAGGACTTCCGCGATGCCTTCCGTCGCAAGAGTCTGCCCATGATGAAGTATACCAACATGCTGTCGTTCAACACCCGCACCATCGCCATGTTCATCTCGGTCATCATCCAGGTGCCCTGGCTCTACTTTGCCTTCGAACTGGTGGTGCTCAACTTGATGCTAGTCTATATGATTGTGTGTCACGAATCGTTCTGCAAGCGTTTTTCTGACCAACTTGAGAAGCAATGAACGTAAAGGGAATCATTTTTGACTATGGTGGCACCATCGACAGCCGGGGTGTTCACTGGAGCGAGGTCATTTGGGACGGATATTGCAAGGCAGGTGTCGACCAGGTGATCAATAAGGAGCAGTTCCGCGAGGCATACGTCTATGGCGAGCGCGAACTGGCCCGTGTGCGTCACATCATGCCGGGTGACACTTTTCTCGACATCTTGGTCAAGAAGATGAACATCCATCGTGCCTACTTGGCTGCTAATGGGCTGGTCGCGCTGAGCCAGGAGCAGCTGTCGACCATCACATCGCACTGCTATGAGAGTGCGCGAGCTTGCATCGAGGAGGCACGTCCAGTGCTCGAGAATCTTGCCGGGCGTTATCCGATGGTACTGGTGAGCAACTTCTATGGCAATGTCGATGCTGTGTTACGTGACTTCGATGTGCGTCGCTACTTCGGTGGCATCATCGAGAGTGCGGTGGTGGGGGTACGCAAACCCAACCCCACGATTTTTCGTTTGGGTGTAGATGTGCTTGAACTGCCGGCAAGCGAGGTGCTGGTGGTGGGCGACAGTCTGCGCAAAGACATCTTGCCGGCCGAGTCGCTCGGGTGCCAGGTGTTATGGCTCAAAGGCAAAGGTTGGACAGCTGACGAGGACGCACAGACGCATCCCAATATCATCACCAGCATCCAGCAAGTGCTCGATTTTGTCTAAAAACGGCCAAAAATAGCGTTGCCCCTCTTTTCTTTGTTTAACGATTTTGGGTGATTGGTAGATAAAAATATAGTTAAATTAACTATTTGCCGAAATGTTTCCAGTATTTTAACTGGGTCGACACATATTTTAGCATTCTAATCCGAAAAATCGCTGTACCTTTGAGCCGAATTTCTCCCTTGAGGAGAGATTCGGCGTTTAACTTGCAATTAATTACAATTTATACATTAATAATTTAAGGTATTATTATGGCAAATTCAACAACGAAGCCCGCAACCGGCAAGCTCGGTGTGATGGTGGTTGGTCTGGGTGCAGTGAGCACCACGTTCATGACTGGCGTGTTTATGGTACGCAAAGGTTTGGCAAAGCCCATTGGCTCGATGACTCAGTACGACAAGATTCGTGTGGGTCGTGGGGCTGACAAGAAATATTTGCACCTGAAGGACATCGTGTCGATGCCCACACTCGACGACATCGTTTTCGCAGCATGGGATGTCTATCCCGTCAACGCCTATGAGAGCGCTATCAACGCCGAGGTGCTCAAGGAGAAGGACATAAACCCTGTCAAGGACGAGCTCGAGGCTATCAAGCCGCTCAAGGCCGCTTTTGACAAGAAGTATGCCAGCCGTCTGGATGGTGACAATGTCAAGCAGTGCAAGGATCGCTGGGACATGACCGAGCAAATCCGCGAGGACATCCGCAACTTCAAGGCACAGACAGGTGTTGACCGCGTCGTCGTGCTCTGGGCCGCATCGACCGAAATCTATGTCGCTCCCGACATGAAGTATCACGGCACCATCGAGGCCCTCGAGGCTGCCATGAAGGCCAATGACACTGACCACATCGCACCCTCGATGTGCTATGCCTACGCTGCACTGACCGAGGGATGCCCCTTCGTCATGGGTGCTCCCAACACCACGGTCGATATTCCCGCCATGTGGGAGCTGGCCGAGAAGACCAAAATGCCTATTGCAGGCAAGGACTTCAAGACGGGTCAAACACTGGTCAAGAGCGGTTTCGCGCCCATCATCGGCGTGCGCAACCTGGGTCTGTCGGGATGGTTCTCGACCAACATTCTGGGCAACCGCGACGGCCTTGTGCTCGATGAACCCGCTAACTTCCGCACCAAGGAGGTGAGCAAACTCTCTACCCTTGAGACTATCCTCAAGCCCGAGAATCAGCCCGACCTCTACACTGACTACTATCACAAGGTGCGCATCAATTACTATCCTCCCCGCAACGACAACAAGGAGGGATGGGACAACATCGACATCTTCGGCTGGATGGGCTATCCCATGCAGATCAAGATTAACTTCCTGTGCCGCGACTCGATCTTGGCAGCTCCGTTGTGCCTCGACCTGGTGCTGCTCATCGACCTGGCTCGTCGTGCTGGCCGCTATGGCACACAGCGCTTCTTGAGCTTCTTCCTCAAGAGCCCGATGC
>DEKO01000153.1:0-126 GCA_002353885.1 Porphyromonadaceae bacterium UBA2720 | reverse complement strand
TATGAGGGCGACGAGGAGATTGATTAATCTCATCCAGCATAGCATAAACCCAAGAAATGCCGCTCTGCGTTAGCAGAACGGCATTTTTTTCGCTCTTTACCGGCAAATATTTCTTAATTCTTAATT
>DEKO01000137.1:4090-6005 GCA_002353885.1 Porphyromonadaceae bacterium UBA2720 | reverse complement strand
AATAGCTTCTTCGAAGCATTTTTGCGCCTTCGACGCAATCGCTGAACAGATACCCCAAAAAACGAACATCTTGGTCACTTGGCCGAACGGCTTTCGCTTGTTTTCTGCCTGGCTAACTTGAGATAAGCCGACGGCGTAATGCCCGTCTGGCTCTTGAAATTCTTGATGAAACTGGTACGCGAGGTAATGCCCACACTCTTTGCGATGGCGTCGATGGTAAAGTTTCGGTAGTGCTCCACATCATTCATGCGTCGGCACGCCTCACGAATGCGGTACTGGCTCAAGAGCGTCTTGAAGTCACACTGTGCATGGGTGCTGATGGCGCGCGACAGGTACTTGGTGTTACTGCCCACCAGCTCATGCAACCGAGCGAAGGTAAAATTCTCGCTATACACTTCGGGCGACTTTTCCATGACGGCGCAGATGCGCTGATACACTTCTTTGAGCACAGGATTGTTGCTATCATCATTGGCGGTATCGCCCGAAGATGCAGCTTTCTCAGCATCAATCTGCTCATCCTCGGTAAGTTCGGGTTCTTCGTCCGATGCAGGCAGAGGCTGGTCGACAACAGGCATTTTCTTGCGTTCCTCCTCGATAATCGCCAGGTGTTGCAAGTTTTGCTCATAGAGGATGCGATAATTTTCCTGGATTTCCTTGTTGCGCTGGTAAATCATCAATGCCAACACCATAAAGATGATGGCTGCGACAATGACGATCCATAGTATCTGCATCAACCGATGATGCTGGATTTGCTGGACATGAATTTCTTCAGTGGCCTTCTGCAAGTCGTAGATAAAGGGAATCTTCTCGAGATAGGTCAACTGGGTGATGCGATTCAGGCTGTCGACCGACTCAAAGTACTTGAGTCGATTGTCCTTGGCTAACGCAAGATTGCCTCGCTTGGAATAGAATAAATACTTCTGGTCATAGATGTCGGGGATGCCTTCGATAAGGCCATTGTCACGCACCAGTTTCTCATACTCATCAAGCACTGCCATCGACTCGGCATCACGCCCCATCGCGTCGAGCAGCCGGCACTTGATCATAAGCACTACGCCTCTTATTTTTTCATTATCAGCCATCGTGATGGCCTCATCCAGATATTTCAGTGCTCCATCATTGTCGTGCTGTTGCATGCTCCACGAGGCGCGGCAGAATTGTGTGAGAAGATTAGGCTGCTTATGACTGTCACAATACTCCTGCATCTCGGCATTGAAATTAGTCGCAAAGTTTGTCCAGATGCCAACTGCTATTAAATTGGAAAGAATAGTCTTTTTAGTAACTGTGTTATCTACTGCGTAACTATAAGCCTTCTTAAAATATTTAGAGCAGATGGGCAATTTATTCTCTACACCTGCCGACTCATGCTCTTGCTGCAGATAGAGATGTCCCAGGTTATTATAAATCCCCGACAGCAACACCGAGTCATTGGCTGCCTCGGCTGGCTGAAGAGCCATCATCAGGCAATCGGCCCCTTTCTGATAATTGTAGTAGTGAAACAGATAGATTTTTGCCATAGCAAAGATGGCTTTGGCGCGCATGGCCTCGCTCGCCTGGTCATGTTCACGGCTTAACTGGCTCGCAAGCAGCGAATAACACGCCAAGGCGCTGTCCATTTGTTCGGCTTTGGCAAATTGACCGCCTTTTTCCATCATCTGTTCATTGTTCAGGCTCTTCCAGTATTCAGGATAAACTACCTCGGCCTGTGCGCATCCCCAGGCGATGAGCATCAGCAGCAATATATAGAATTGTTTCGACACAATCTTAAGGCTTAGGTTTTTGATTGGCAAAGGTAGTGATTTTTTCGCATACACAAAGCATAACGGCTCATTTTGTACAAAATGAGCCGTTGCAATTAAAAACCAATTCACCTTTTTTGTGAGTGGGAGGCTTACTTGCCGAGCATGAGGTTGAT
>DEKO01000137.1:0-4007 GCA_002353885.1 Porphyromonadaceae bacterium UBA2720 | reverse complement strand
TCGGCGATGTCTACTTTGCCATCACCATTGATGTCACCTGGCACACTCCCAGCAAGCGTGGTGACCCACAGCGGTTCGGACCACTCACTCACATTATAATTAACTGCATAGACAGGCATCGCCTGAACTCTAACAGAATAAGTCTGTTGCGGTTCGAGGTCGTTGACAGTGAATTCCTTGGCGTTGATGTACCTCTGATAGAACACCACCGAATCTTCTTTCATCACTTGCACCGTAAACCTCACGCTGCCCGTAGCCGTGTGTGTCCATGAGACCTTAAACGACGATTGCGTGATTTCGGTGGTTTCGGTCAGTTCAGGCGTGTTCAGCAGGGGCATGATGGGGCCATCCTTGACATACCACAGCGATACTGTGCCATCGTCATTGATCGTGATATCGGTCACTGGTTTGTCCAACTTTCCAGCCCCACCCGGAGTAGTCATTAGGCCATCGCCCTTATAGGTGAGCAATGTAGGCGGTGTCGAGACGGCTGTTAGCTCATGGTTAGTCTCGCCGTAGAGGTCATGCTCCTCATCGTCCAAACTGGCATGCGCATCGGCAGGAATGATGGTTGCCAACTGTTTCAGGACGTTCACATCGTTAGCCTCCCATTTCTCCTTGTCATAGGTAAAGTGTGTGACAAGCAGTCCCTCGTCATGGATAAATGAGTCCCAGCCTTGCTTTCGGCGGTTTTCCAGGATGTAATACTCGTCATCGTGGAGCGGGCTGACGATGCAGATGGCCTGGTCGGTAGCCACATCCTTCTGGTTCATGGCCTCGAGCGTATAGTACGTGCTGTCGACAGGCGTGATATAGTCAATCCATCCCATGAAATGTTTCTCATAAGCGCTGTAGCCTATGGGTGTAAATCCATCATCATTATAACATCCATTGCACATTAGGCTCCAACGGCCCATGCCATAGGTTTGATTCTGAGATCTGGTATTGTAGAAGTCAGGCAGTCCCAGACAATGCGAGAACTCATGACAGAATGTCCCGATGCCATCCAGTTGGGTTCCCTGATCGCTTGCGCCGCCGATTTCATTGAACACAGCAAAGCAGTCAATGGTCACTCCATCGCTCTCGATAGGGCCGGGGCCATCATTATAATTTTCTGCCGCAGATGACAAGCTCCATCGGCAGGGCCATATTGCATCGGGCACAGTCCATGGAGCCTGAGCCTCGCTCACACCCGCATATAGCAGAATAGCCACATCAACGGCACCGTCATGGTCATTGTCATACAGGCTCCAGTCAACGTCATCGTCGGCCAACACGATCGCATCACCCACCATCTGGCCTTTGCCTAAATCGGCCCGGACGCTGTCCCTACCATAGGTAGCCCGTGAGCAAGGCAGGTCATAGATGCCATAGAAGTCAAATTGCGGTTCATAAAGCCCGTTTGACTGATCGACAAAATACTGATGCACACTTTTCGGTCCTGTACCAAAATGCTCAATGATCTGCTCAGGGGTATTTGCCATCTGCTTATCGGCAAAGTTGACCATGATGACAGGGATGCGAGAAGTGCCCATTGTGGGCATCTCCACCTTCCCGACACGACTTGGTCGAGCTGCCCCCAAAAAATTATTGGTGGCAAACAGCGCTTGCATTGACAAGCGCTCACTATTTTCGGCTATATATCGTAGTTCCTGAACATCGCGGAACTTCACGTCATGTGCCAGTTGTGATGAGATTCCGTCAGCAGTGCGATAGCGGAACTCGCCATCACTGCCACGATCCACCACCAGACCATCGGTAGTGACCATGCAATGGTAGTATTCATCACCCACTATCTGCAGTGTGAGGGTCTTGCCGTCGGGTTGAACAAAAGTCCTAAAACCGGGTTTGGCCGGCACTGCCTGGGCTGCCATACAAAAGAGGAATACAGAAACAAGGAGTAACAGTGACCTTTTCATGATGCTTATTATTTAGTAACCACAAGTTAAATGCTCTCAAACTAGATTTTACCCAACATGATGTTGATGATGGCGTTGACATCGGCAATGTCGACATTCTCGTCGCCCGTCACATCGGCAGCAGTAGCAGGAACCTCCTTGCCCAGCATCATGTTGATGACTGCATTGACGTCGGCGATGTCAACCACTCCATCGCCCGTAATGTCGCCCCGTACAGGCTCGACTGGCGGTGTGAGCAAGTCGCGAATGGCCAGCGTCTGGCAGTTGATGACGGGCTGCACCGGTCGAGTTGCGGTCGAACGGTGAACAAAGGCCACCACATTCATATTCTCGGGAAGCCATTCGTTCTTGAGCGTGAAAGTATACTCGTTCTCATAGCGAGTTTTACCATCGTTCCACTTGAGCGCATCACCCTTGTAGTGAGTCATGGTCTCGCGGAAGACATTGTTGTGCACATAATCCTCGACGTGTGTCCCAAGATTCTGCTGCCAAGCCACAAGGCTGTCCTCGGTCAGGTAAATCGTCAGCCCCACATTGTTGCCAAACGTCGACTGGAAGTTACTCTTGACATCGCCTGTGACCTTGACGGTGAGTTTGCGCGTGTCGGCGTCATAGGCAGCGTCAATCACCACATCGGCCAACACCGGTGTCTTGATATTGGTGTCAAGTTGGTCGCTGAAGAACTGCGCCTTGTCCTGAAAGTATTCAGGATTAATGCTCACCACCTGCATGAACTCGCCATTGTAGGGCGTGCGGTCGAAGGCAGCCACTGGCATCGAACTATACACCAACATGTCGCCTATGGCGCTGGACTTGAACGTGCGGAATTGGTCGGTAGCGTTGAGGTTGTTATGAATTGACACGCGTACGATGTCATCTCGCATCTCGGCCAGCAACTCCAACACCTGGTCACCCCAGGGGCAGTAGGCACACCCCTGCGAGGTAATGTGCTCAACCAGATGTTTGTGACGGACAAACTCGCTAGTTTCATCATTAACCGTGGCTACCAGTTTGGGATAGGCCTGCGTTGTAAAGACAGCTGCGAGAACCAGAACTAGCAATAGAATACTCTTCTTCATATCTATTGAACATTGCGACAAGGGGAGCGCTCCCCTTGTCGCAATGATTTAGAAAATGATAAACTTACTTGATTACCTTGCGGCTTGTGCCATCGCTCATGCGGAGGATGTTCACACCGCTACGCATCTCGCTCAGGCGCTTGCCGTCGATAGTGTAGATGCCCACCACTGTTGCATCAGCAGCCGTCTCGACAGCATCGATACCGGTGGTTGGCAGGGCCTCGATTACACTGAACTTCTGCCATACCGGAGCATTGGCGTAAGCCTCCTCGCAGCCAGCGGGAACCAGCAACGGGATGTTGATGTAGTGATCCTGGGGCTCCCACAAGTCGGTGATTACCTGAGGAGGAACCGTAGCACGGCAACGGAACTCGGTAATGGCATCGCAGGTGTTAAATGCATAAGCATCGATATAGGTCACACTTGCAGGCAGGTCAACCACTTCGAGCGCATCGTTGTGATAGAATGCAATGTTGCCTATCTTCTCCAACTTATCATTAAAGTTGAGAACCTTCAAATTTTGGCACCAACCAAATCCATGACGGCCAATCTCAATCAGGTTGTCAGGCAAGGTCAGTTCGGTGATGCTCTTGAATGAACGGAATGCCTGTTCGCCAACGTATTCGATACCCTTGCCCATTGTCAGGCTCGTGCAGTTGGTGCAGTTGTCGAAGGCTTCCTTCTCGATGGTCTTGCAGTTGTCGTTGATCACGATGGTCAACAGGTTCTTGCTGCGGTTCACAGCATCGCTCTTGACAATCTCGACCTCCTCGGGCAAGATCAGCTCGGTAGCAGGGTTAGCCACGGGGTAGCCCCAAACGACCTTCTTGTCCTTGCTCATGAGCAGGCTGTTCTCGGCGCAGAGGTACGGGTTGTTCTCGTCGACGGTGATCTCAGCCAGGCTGGTGGCCTTGTAGTGGAAGTCATGTCCCACACTCTGTACCTTGGCAGGCAGGTGCAGGGCGGGAATGCTCGAGTACTGGAATGCATCGTCGCCGATGGTCTCAAG
>DEKO01000052.1 GCA_002353885.1 Porphyromonadaceae bacterium UBA2720 | reverse complement strand
CGCTTGTAAGCAAAAACTGCAAGATGGGTCATCCGACCGAACAGCAATTTTGTTTTAATTTTGAAAATAATTTTTGTTTAATTTCTTCTGCGAGCGAAGCGAGTAGAATTCTACTGCTCACCTTTTCATGGGATTCATCTCGCTGGGCTCGATGAAGAAATTGAATGAAAATTAGGAACAAAATTAAAACAAAATGTGCAATCCTTGCCTCTGTGCTTTGGGTGAGGGACAGAAATTAGCATAATTGATATAATTTTTTCTGTACTCGATGAACAGGGGTAAAGGAACTTCTACTATTTTAAAACAAAATTTTGGGGAGGGGATGGGTAGAGACGCCACGATGTGACGTCTCTACCGAACCACGAATGTTGGGACTTTTTTTTATTTCTAATCTGTGTCAATAAGTCAAAGAACGCGGGGTATGTGGGGAGCGCCGAGGCGCTCGTTACATTGCTTGGTAGGGCCGAGACAGTAGGCGGTGATGCTCGTTACATCGTTGTGTCGGCGGTGCCGCCGTCGTCCCAGGGCGTTACGTCGGCACCGAAGCCGGCGGTGTCGGCCTCGTCGACGTAGGGCAGGTCGGGCGCACCGGGGAAGTCAATGGGTAGCTCCACGTCTACCTCCATCTTGTTGTCGTAGATGGTGATGTTCTTCTCGCCCACGTCGAAGTGGTAGTTCATCACGGTGGTCTGGTCGCGCAACAGGAACTGCAGGTTCAGGCGCAGACTCTCCGTGTATATGTGTTCCGTATCCTCGGCATAGCTGCGCGTGAGCATGGCCGATGACGGCGGCATCTCTGGGTCGGGCAGACCGAAGGTGTGTACCGATGCACTCACGTAGCCCGTCGAGTCGGTCAGTGAGGTGCGCGTCCAGCTGTCCAGTCGCTGCATGCACGGTGTGCTGGTGTGCCGCAGGGGCATGAGCCAACAGCCGTCGGTCAGTCCCACGATGGAGGCCCTCACGTTGCTCATGTATTTGATGCCCTTGACGTAGACCTTCAGCTTGAGCAGCCATATCAGCGGCCTGGGCTGTGCGTGCAGCGTCTGGTGGTGCTCCTGCGCCTCATACTTGTCACGCTCGTTCCACAGGATGTGATCGCTGGTGTAGCCCGTCACTATGTCGCAGTGGTGCAGCGTGTCGGCATTCATCACCTCCGGCTCCGCAGCCACGATGTGCATGCCCGTGTCGGTGTCGGTAGGCACCTCGCCCATGTTGGCAGGCACCGCCACCTCTCCGAACAGCTGTTCGTCGGGCTGCGGCTGGTCGGCAGAGGGCAGCAGTCGGACGAGTGCCGACAGCGGACTGCTCATGCCCGTGAACTCCTGGTGGGCATACTCAGAGGGCGAGTAGTCGAACACCACCCCCTCGTAGCGGTCGGTGGGCAGTCCGAGCCATGCCTGCGTCACGTTGCCCGTGGTGCCGTGGTAGTTGCGTCCCTGTTCGTTCTCGCTCATGAACCACCACGTCATGCCGCCCGGTCGCTCGGTGGCCTCGCTCCAGTCGGTGACGAGCTCCACCTGGTGCAGGTCGTCGGTGTAGATCCACAGGTCGCGCCGGCAGCCCGTCGTCACGGCGAGCAGCAGAGCGACGGCTGTGAGCCATGCGCAGCGTAGTGTCCTGTATGTCGGTTGCTCAGCGTTCATCTGTTGATCCTTTGCGGTTTGAAGTGGAACGGCCATGCGTTGAACATATATACCAGTGAGAGGCTGACGTGGTTGGGTCCCAGCCACGTGGTGTTGCCCGTGTCGTGCCAGATGAGCAGTTCGTCGTGCTCCGTCAGGTGAGTGTCGGGGTAGACCGAGCTGCCGTAGTAGTGGCGATACTTGGTGGCCATCAGGCCCAGCCCCAGACTGAAGTCGAGCGCCCAGTGCTTGCCCATGCGGTGCTGGTAGCCTATATTAAAATAGGTGTTCACATATTCGCCCTGGTAGCCCTCGTGCGCCTTCCACTCCCAGTCGTAGTAGCCTGCCGCCACGGCCAGTCCCAGGTGCCATCCCTCGAGCCATCGGCGTTGCCTGCGGTTGCCCGGCCAGTAGCGCAGCTCCGCCCCCAGGTTCTGGAACTGCGAGGCATGCATGTTGTTGGCCCAGATGAACCACGGCGTGAAGTACTCCACCTCCAGGCTCCATCGGTTCTTGCGTCCCAGCGGTATCTCCACCTCTATGTTGGGTGCCACCACTCCCCACATCAGCAGATTGGTTTTGATGGCCCATGCCGGGTAGTAGAGCAGGGTGGTGTCGCGCTTGTGTACGACCGGTGCCGGTTTCTGTTCGGCAGGTGCCGTCCCCCCAGTAGGTCCGCCGACCACGACGGGCGTGACGAGCACCACGGTGTCGCGCACCACGATGGTGTCGCGCCCCCCTCCCTGCCAGCTCAGAATGGCCGTTGCGCCGCTGCGCAGTGGAGCCAGGTATTTCTCGAGCAGCACGGGCCACAGTTTGCCGCCGTGCAGCTGTCGCAGCTTGTATTCGCGGTGGTCGCGCTTGTTCTGGTCGGCAGTGGCCGGCATCTCGATGATGCGCAGCACCTCGTCGCGCCAAGGCTCGTTGCTGGCCGCCACCACGTCGTAGAGCCCGTCCCACCGTGCCGCCTCGTTGTGCACCACTATGCTGCCCACGCTGTTGCCCAGTCGGTAGCGCACCAGTCGGCGTATGGCCAGTCCTCGGTTCTCGCCCAGCCATCGGTTGTGAATGGCCGTGCCTTCGGGCGATGCGCCTGCATAGACGTCGAGCCTGAGCGATGCCGGGCTGTAGTGGCTGAAGTGCTTCTTGAAGTTCTGCTCGAAGGCGTTCCAGTGCAGTTCGTTGTTCTCGTAGCCCATGTCTATGCGTATGCTGTCGAGCCGGAAGCGAATGCTCAGCGTGTCGGCAGTCAGCGCCTGTGCGTGCAGTGTGGCGACATCATGTCCGATTGCCATCAAGACGACAGCCATCATCAATCTAAGGTTGGTGATCAGTCTGTGGTGATGATATTTGTCTGTTATTCTCAATTCGGGTTAGATTGGGCCTTTTTTAAGACCCCTCAAAGTGCAAAGGTAGGTAATAAACCGAAAATAGCGAAATGTTTCGCGAAGAAAAACCACCAAATAGGGTAGAAAAAGGAAAAAAAAGGAGATTTTTTTGTGTGTGGGGGAGCTATTTCTTTGGGTGGGCCTTGGGGTTGCGGTGCTCAATCAGCTCGTCCTCCTGCCAGATGGCCTTCAGCGTGTCGGGCAGCTCGGGGTTGATGATTTCCAGCTTGGGCACCTCGATCTTGACACCCGGCGGACGGAGAGGGAAGGTGATGGTGTAGGCCTGCTCGACGGTGACGTATGCAATGCCCTGCATGAGCATGCCGATCTCCTTGGCGGCTCGCCATGAGAGGTCGATGATGCGTCCACGCACGTAGGGGCCACGGTCGTTGATCCGCACGATGACCGACTGGCCGTTGGCCTGGTTGGTGACCTTGAGGAAGGTGCCGAAGGGGAGGGAGCGGTGAGCGCAGGTCAGCGAGTCGTGGTGAAGGCGCTCGCCACTGGCCGTGCGACTGCCCGTGGCGCGGAGGGAGTAGAAAGAGGCCTTGCCGTGCTGTAGCTGGGCGTGGAGGGAGTGGAAGTGGGCTACCGCACTCCACATCATGATGATGGTCATGATGATTTGACGAGAAAGATGGGGGTGTGGAGGGGAAGCTGACTTGGACATCTCTGTTATTTGGCGATTTTACGATTTACGATT
>DEKO01000032.1:24835-29926 GCA_002353885.1 Porphyromonadaceae bacterium UBA2720 | reverse complement strand
CTGCTCATCCGCACCGGCGGCGACTTGCGCATCAGCAACTTCTTGCTGTGGCAGATAGCCTACAGCGAGCTCTACTTCACCGACAAGTACTGGCCCGAGTTCAGCAAGCAGGACTTCATTGATGCCATCGTCGACTACCAGCAGCGTGAACGCCGATATGGCAAAACCAGCGAACAGATTCAGACGACTGAAAACTGACAATCGAAAACAACAGACAACCCTATGCGATATAAGTCATTACTGCTCACCACAGCCGTGCTTGCGGGTGCCCTGACGATGGGTGCCCAAGAGACACACACGGTCAATGACACCATCTTTAACCCCAAGATTGTGTTCACCAGCTCCCCATCGACCTACGAGCTGGCAGGCATCACGGTCAAGGGTGTTGACAACTACGACAACAACATCATCTTGGGCTACTCGGGCCTGACCATCGGCCAGCGCATCGAGGTCCCCGGCGACGACCTGAAGGCCGTTGCCAAGCGCTTCTGGCGCCAAGGCCTGTTCAGCAAAGTCCAAATCCAAGTCGACAAGATCTATCAGGACCGCATCTGGCTCACTTTCAATCTGCGCCAGCAGCCACGCGTGTCGAGCGTCAACTATGTGGGCATGAAGGGTGGCGAGAAGAAGGAGATCCAGGAGCGCCTAGGACTGGTTCAAGGCAGCCAGATGACACCCAACATCGCCAACCGCATCAAGCAACTGGTCGAGAAGTACTATGCCGACAAGGGCTTTGAGAAGGCCGAGTGCAACGTGGTGCAACGCGAGGACCTGAGCAACAAGAACGAGGTCATCGTCGACATCGTTGTCGACAAGCATGACAAGATCAAGGTGCACAAGATCTATATCACTGGCAACCAAGTGCTGAGCGACCGCAAGATCAAGCGCACGATGAAGAAGACCAACGAAAAGGGCGACCTGCTCAAGATCTTCAGCCAGAAGAAGTTTGTGCGCACCGACTATGAGGACGACAAGCAACGCATCATCGACAAATATAACGAGAAGGGCTATCGCGACGCGGTGATTGTGGCCGACAGCGTGGTCAACTATGACGATAAGACGGTCGACATCTACATCACCGTCGACGAGGGCAAGAAGTACTTCATCAACAGCGTGTCGTGGGTGGGCAACACCGTCTATCCGTCGACCGTGCTCAACGAGGTGCTGGGCATCCGCAAGGGCGACGTCTATAACCAGAAGCTGCTCAACAAGCGCACCCAGGAGGACGACGACGCCATCGCCAACCTGTATATGAACAACGGCTACCTCTTCTACCAACTCATCCCGGTCGAGGCTCGCGTCGAGGGCGACTCAATCGACTTGGAGATGCGCATGTTTGAGGGCAAGCAAGCACGTATTAATAAGGTGGTGATCAATGGCAACGACCGTCTGTATGAGAAGGTGGTGCGTCGCGAGCTGCGTGTGCGTCCCGGCGACCTGTTCAGCAAGGACGACCTGATGCGCTCGGCGCGTGAGATTGCCCAGACGGGCCACTTCGACCCCGAGAAGATGGATATCCGTCCCGAGCCCAACGAGGACAACGGAACAGTTGACATCATTCTGAACCTGGAGTCGAAGGCCAACGACCAGATTGAGTTCTCGGCCGGCTGGGGACAGACGGGTATCTTGGGTAAACTGAGCCTGAAGTTCACCAACTTCTCAATCAAGAACCTCTTCCATCCGTCAAGCTACAAGGGCCTTATCCCGCAAGGTGACGGCCAGACATTCACCATCAGTGCCCAAACCAACGCCAAGTATTACCAGGCCTACAGCATCTCGTTCCTCGACCCATGGTTTGGTGGCAAGCGCCCCAACTCGCTGTCGGTGTCGGGCTTCTACAGCCGTCAGACAGGCATCAACTCGTCGTACTACAACCGCCAGTACACCAACTACATGCAGAACTACTACATGAACAATTACTACATGAACAACTATTATGGCGGTAATTACTATGGCAACAACTACTACGAGAACGCCTATGACCCCAACAAGTATCTGCAGATGGCTGGTATCACAGTGGGCTTCGGTAAGCGCCTGAATTGGCCCGACGACTACTTCACCCTCACGGCCGACCTGAGCTATCAGTGGTACAGTTTGAAAAACTGGGAGTATCTCTACTATATGAACAATGGTGTGTCCAACTCCTTCGTGCTGGGCTTCACGCTGGCTCGCAACAGCATCGACAACCCGCTGTACACCCGTCGAGGCAGCTCGTTCTCGCTCAGCTTCCACGCCACGCCACCGGCAAGCCTGTTTGGCAAGAAGGACTGGAAGCGCTTGTCTGAGAGCACGCTAGAGGCCGACAAGAAGGAGCTCTACCGCTGGATTGAATACTGGAAACTCAAGTTCCAGGCCCGCACCTACACACCGCTCACCGACCCCGATGGACGTTGGACGCTGGTGCTGATGACCCGTGCCGACTTCGGTCTGCTGGGCAGTTGGAACAAGCACCTGAAGACGCCGTTCGAGACTTTCTATGTGGGTGGCGACGGCATGAGCGGCAGTTACACCTATGCAACCGAGACCATCGCCCTGCGTGGCTATGAGAACGGCGCGTTCACTCCCCCGGGCTCAGAGGGCTATGCCTACGACCGCTTTGTGGTCGAGCTTCACTTCCCGCTGATGCTCTCGACCAGCGCCACAATCTATCCGCTGGTGTTCCTTGAGGCCGGTAATGCCTGGACCTCGGTCAAGCAGTTCAACCCGTTCGACATGAAGCGTTCGGCTGGTGTGGGCGCGCGCATCTTCCTGCCCATGATTGGCATGATGGGTATCGACTGGGGCTATGGCTTCGACACGGTGTTCGGCAAGAAGGGTGGCAGCAACTTCCACTTTGTGCTGGGCCAGGAATTTTAATCAATGCATAATTCATAATGCATTATTCATAATGACTAATTTAGAGCTTGATTCCTGATTCTCGATTCTTGCATCTTGCTCCTAGTTTCCGATTTTAAACTTTCAACCCGATATTACGTCTAAAAGTCAAGTTTTCACAAAACATCACATGACTATGAAAAAGATTGCATTAGTGTTAGTCGCTGTTCTGGCCGGCATGTTCACGGCCAGCGCGCAGAAGTTTGCCCTTGTTGACATGGAGTACATCCTGAAGAACATTCCGTCCTATGAGATGGCCAACGAGCAGCTCAACCAGGTGTCACAGCGTTGGCAGCGCGAGGTCGACGATCTGAAGAAAGAGGCCGACACCATGTACAAGAACTACCAGAGCGACATGGTCTTCCTCACCGACGAGCAGAAGAAGAAAAAAGAGGCCGAGATTGTGGCCAAGGAGAAGGAAGCCTCGCAGCTGCAATACAAGTACTTCGGTCCTCAGGGCGAGCTGTTCAAGAAGCGCGAGTCGCTCATCAAGCCCATCCAGGACGAGATTTACAACGCGATGAAGAAGGTGAGCGAGGAGCGTGGTTTCCAAGTCATCTTTGACCGCGCCTCGTCGCAGAGCATCCTGTTTGCCTCGCCTCGCATCGACGTGAGCAACGAAGTTCTGGCCAAGCTGGGCTACGGCAAGTAGGTAGCCGGAATCTCTGAGAAATTTGAGAAAAACAAAAACTAAATAACATTAAAGAGAAATGCTTAAGAAATTATTGCTTGCAGCCTTTGTGGTTGCACCCATGTGCCTCGTCGCACAGGTCAAGTTGGGTTATGTCAACACCCAGGAAATCTTCAATGTGATGCCCGAGAAGGCTACAGCCGAGAGCACACTCAAGACCGCCAGCGACAAGTATGAGACCGAGTTCAAGAACCTGCAGACCGCATTCCAGAAGAAGGCTGACGAATATGAGAAGACCGACAAGGATGCCAGCACTCCTCAAGCCATCAAGGACCGCCACATGCAGGAGCTTCAGGACGAGTACCAGAAGATCCAGAATTTCCAGCAGACCGCTTCGCAGGACCTGCAGCGTCAGCAGGAACAACTGCTCGCCCCTATCACTCAGAAGCTGCAGAATGCCATCCAGGCCGTAGGCGCTGAGGGCGGCTACACCTTCATCTACGACATGTCCATCCCCGCCATCCTCTACACAGGCACTGGAGCCGAGGATGTCAGCGCAAAGGTCAAGGCCAAGCTGGGCATCAAGTAAATTCATTATATCAGGAGTTAAGGAGTTAAAGGGAGTTAAGTAGTTAAGACATCACCATGCAGTTGATTCTGCTCAAGTCTTAACTTCCCATAACTCTTTAACTCCTTAACTTCTTTTATTACTCAATCATGAGACGAACTTTATTCCTCATCGGCTTGTTACTGCCGTTGCTCGTTGTCGCACAGAGCAAGATAGCCGTTTATAACTCGCAGGACGTGTTCAATGCCTTGCCCGACAAGGCTGCTGCCGAGGCCAAGCTCAAGGCTACCAGCGACAAACTGCAAGCTGAATACAAGATGCTACAGGCCGACTTTGACAAGAAGTACGCCGAGTACCAGGCCATCGCCACCGACCCCGCCACACCGGCCGCCATTCGCGACCGCCGCATGCAGGAGGTGCAGGAGGGCGACAAGCGCATCCAGGCTTATCAGCAGCAAGCAGCAGCCGAGCTGCGCACACGCGAGCACGAACTGATGACACCCATCACCGCCGCCATCCAGGCCGCCGTGCAGGAGGTAGGCGACCAGATGGGGTATGACCTCATCCTCGATGTGGCCAAGACTCCGGTGAGTTATCGCAGCGCCAACGTCACCGACATCACCGACCTGGTCAAGAAGAAACTGGGACTGTAACCCAACAACCATCTGCAATCAACCCCCATCAAAGGCTATAAGAATAGGTTTTGATGGGGGTTGATAAATTTGGTGGAACAATCTCTGCTTCCAAAAAATCTTTGATGAGGTTTGACGGCTTTGATGGAAAAAATCTGCCACCAAAACCGCCAAAAGCCATCAAAGGCCATCAATAATTTTTGATGAGTTTGATGAAATTTGATGGCTTTGGTGGAAAAAATCTGCCACCAAAGCCGCCAAAGACCATCAAAAGCCACCAAGAAATATATTTGATGAGGTCTGACGGCTTTGGTGGAAAAAATCTGCCACCAAAACCGCCAAAGACCATCAAAGACCACCCAAAAATATATTTGATGAGGTTTGAT
>DEKO01000032.1:24634-24809 GCA_002353885.1 Porphyromonadaceae bacterium UBA2720 | reverse complement strand
GTTTGATGGCTTTGATGGAAAACATCTGCCACCAAAACCGCCAAAGACCATCAAAGGCCATTAATAATTTTTGATGAAGTTTGATGAGGTTTGACGGCTTTGGTGGAAAAAATCTGCCATCAAATCCGCCAAAGACCATCAAAGACCACCAAGAAATATATTTGATGAGGTTTGA
>DEKO01000032.1:14822-24623 GCA_002353885.1 Porphyromonadaceae bacterium UBA2720 | reverse complement strand
GTTTGATGGCTTTGATGGAAAAAATCTGCCACCAAAACCGCCAAAGACCACCAAGAAATATATTTGATGATGAGGTTTGATGAAGTTTGATGGCTTTGATGGAAAACATCTGCCACCAAATCCGCCAAAAACCATCAAAGGCCATTAATAATATAGATGAAGTTTGATGGATTGGCAGTAAAGTTATACACTATTAAACAACCGATGAATATGGATATGAATTTCGACGATTACAAAGACCTTGTATACAAAATTGTGGGTGCATCAATTAACGTACAAAAAGAACTTAACTGGGGATTGCTAGAGAACATCTATACCGAAGCACTACATTACGAACTACTTGACCTTGGTATCTTGAATGAGAAACAAAAGTATTTACCTTGTTTCTATAAAAACAGAGTGCTTAACACACATTATCAAATGGACATTGTAGTTGAAAATAAAATAATTATAGAACTTAAATCTGTTTCAAGTTTGATTTCGGGTCATCGGGCACAGTTATTCAACTACATGCGACTGACAAGAAAGCGCGTTGGCTTGCTTATAAACTTTGGAGAACCTACTGTACAAGTTGAACGCTATGGGCTTATTGATAGCACAAACGAGTGTATACTCCTTGACAAAGATATGCAACCAGTTCAAAAAAGACATATTCCCTTCAAAAATTTTTGATGAGGTTTGATGAAGTTTGATGGCTTTGATGGAAAAAATCTGCCACCAAATCCGCCAAAAACCATCAAAGGCCATCAATAATTTTTGATGAGGTTTGACGGCTTTGGTGGAAAAAATCTGCCATCAAAGCCGCCAAAAGCCATCAAAGGCCATCAATAATTTTTGATGAGTTTGATGAAATTTGACGGCTTTGATGGAAAACATCTGCCACCAAAAACGCCAAAGACCATCAAAGGCCATTAATAATTTTTGATGAAGTTTGATGAGGTTTGACGGTTTTGATGGAAAAAATCTGCCATCAAATCCGCCAAAAACCATCAAAAACCACAAGAAATATATTTGATGAGGTTTGACGGTTTTGGTGGAAAAAATCTGCCACATCAAAGCCGCCAAAAGCCATCAAAGGCCATCAATAATTTTTGATGAAGTTTGATGAGGTTTGACGGCTTTGGTGGAAAAAATCTGCCATCAAAGCCGCCAAAAACCACCAAGAAATATATTTGATGAAGTCAGACGACGAGGCTGAGGAGGAAGATGCCAATGATTGATGCCAGGCCGATGACGAGGGTCATCAAGGTGTGGGCGCGGTAGCCGTCTTGGACCGACAGTCCACCAAAGCGCGTCACAACCCAAAAGTAAGAATCGTTGGCATGCGACACGGTCATCGCACCAGCACCTATGGCAAGCACAGCCAATGCCACCTGGACCGGAGTTGTCAATGCCAGTGCGGGCAACAGCGGTGCCATCAGACCTGCCGTGGTGGTGATGGCCACCGTCGACGACCCCTGGACACTCTTGAACAAGGCTGCCACCAAGAAGGGGAATAGCACGCCCAGCATCTGCAGCACTGGGGCATGCTGGGTGATGTAGTCCATGAGTCCCGACACGGCGATGACACGCCCCAGCACGCTGCCCGCCGCTGTGACAAAAAGAATAGGCCCGACGGTGCGCAAGGTGTCTTCGGTTAGGCCGAACAGATGGCCACGGTTGCCCGTCTGCATGAGCAGGCACACCGCCAGCAACGCTCCTACCACCAGTGCCATCATGGGTTTGCCCAAAAAGATGCACAGTTCACCCACCAAGCCAGGCCACCGAAGCATCGATGCTACCGAGCCCAAAGCCATCAGGAGAATGGGCACCACCAGTGGTGCAAGCGATGCCACAGCACCAGGCAGTCGCCCATGTGATGCTTTCAGCGCCTCATAAGTTTCGGCCATGTTGTCTGGCAGCTCGTCAGTGACTGTCACGCGCCGACCGATGTAGCGGGCATAGCAGTAGCCTGCCACCAGAGGAAGCACCGATGCTGCCGCACCCAGCCCCATCACCAACAACAGGTTCTCGCCGATGCCCATGGCTTGTGCCGCAGCGATAGGCCCCGGTGTGGGAGGGATGAGCACATGCGAGATGTATAAGCCACAGGCCAGACACACGGTGAGCGTGACACTGGGGGTGGAAGTGCGCCGCGCCAGCGCCTTGCGGATGGGGTCAAGGATGACGAATCCACTGTCGCAAAACACCGGCACCGAGACCACCCACCCCATCAGCTCCAGTGCCAGCCCTGGCCGACGCTCACCCACCAACCGGATGACCACATCGGCCAACGTGAGGGCCGCTCCAGTCTTCTCGAGTATAGCGCCGATAAGGGCACCCAAGATGATGACAATGCCTATCGAGGTGAAAGCCGACGAGAATCCCTCACCAACCACCGTGGGCACCTGCTGCAAGGGTATGCCGGCAAATATCGCCAGTGCCAACGCGACAGCCATGATGCTCAAGAATGGATGGATTTTCCATCTTGAGATCATGACCAGCATGAGCGCAATGGCAGCGACAAAAACAAGGACAAGTGCGAGTCCGGTCATTCCCACGAATAGGTATCAACGTTGTTGTGGAAGTTCTTGCGGTGGAACTCAAACTCATTGAGCAGCTGCGCGACACTGGCATGACCATCATTGTCGACCTCGATGCCGGGCCACACCTCGTCGTCACCGACAGGCTCAATCTTGTCGGGTGTCTGACGGATGAGCTTGCCCTTGTCGAAGTAGAAGCGGTACTCCAGGCGCTTGCCGTCATCACCCCTTTGTGTGGTCACGAGCATAAACATCGGCTCTTCGGTCTCAGGATCATAGAGGAACTCGCGATAAGAGTGATAAATGCCCGAGTTCATGGTGCTGCGCTCCACGGCAAAGTAGATGACCGGCTTGAGCATATAGTCCTCGTTCTCGTCATCTGTCCAGTAGTAGGTGTTGTTGAAGCACGCCAGTCCTGTGCCGGGATACATGCGGTTGTAGGCGATGGTCAGCTGGTCGACCCTTTGGTCCTCGTCGTCGTAGGGTTGGTTCTGCATCAGGTTCAGCCGGTTGGCATAGGCCTGCCGGATGACATTGACGCGCTGTTCAACACTGTTCTGCGCCGCCATGCACAGTGCCATCAGAGCCATACTAAGTATTAAAATCAGTTTTCGATCCATTGCTGTTGTAGTTTGTTTAATATTGCTGCAAAATTAAAATAATAAATTGTTTTTTACAACATTTTTTGCTTATTTCTTAGAAAATTCATATCTTTGCCGTGCAATATTTTCACTTTACCAACTTAAAACCTAACTAACATGAAAAAAGTTTTACTAACATTTGCCGCTCTAGCGGCATGTAGCATGACCTTATGGGCCGAGAGTGAGTTGACCGTGTGCGAGGGCACCGTGACCAATGGCAGTGTACCCATCAACGGCCTGTGGACCGACAGTCAGGGCACCACCAGCCAGTGCATCTACCCATCAGACATGATTGCTGAGATGAGTGGCAATGATATCACCGCAGTTCGGTTCTATCTAAACAACAATGGCATCCAGTTCAAGAACTGCACCCTGACCTTCTCGATGGGCGAGACCGAGCTGACCGAGTATGAAAGCCCCACTGCCATCGAGGGCCTGACGACTGTCAAGACTTGGGCTATCGGCACAGAGTATGTCGGTCAGACCGAGCTCCTGCTCGAGTTTGACACACCCTACCATTACAATGGCGGCAACCTAGTGTTTGAGAGCAAAGTCACTGTCTCGGGCGGTTATGGCGGCACCTATTTCTTCGGTGTGACCACCGAAGCCAATGTGGCATTCTCGCGCACATCGCGCACGCCGTTCTTGCCCAAGACCACGTTTGTCTACGGTGAGAAAGCCGACTATGAGGCCAAGTTGAGCGCTGACGCACTGTCCTTTGGCAAGGTTTCTCTCATGAGCGAGAAGACCTTGACTTTTACAGTGAAGAACAATGGCAAGAACGCCTTTACGCCGGCCATTGGCGTGCTCGAGGCCCCGTTCAGCAGCGACTACACCCCTGCCGAACTGGCCTCTGGCGAAACCGCCGAGATTGCTGTGACCTATGCTCCCACCGGGCCCGGTCACTATAGCGGCATCTTGCCCGTGGACTGCGGCCAAGCAGGCACATTCAATGTCGCCCTGAGCGGTTATAGCCTCAACGAGATGGAGCTGACCGTGTGCGATGGTACCGAGCAGTCGGCCTACTTCCCCATGTATGGCTACTATTTCGATGCCACCGGCACAATGGCGCAGATGCTGTATCCCGCCGACATGCTGGCCGATGCCGTTGGCTGCCAGGTGACAGGGGTGCGCTTCTATCCTGAGAGCAAGATAAACTTCAGCAATGGCGACCTGAAGTTGAGCATGGGCGAGACCGACATCGTGCAATATGAGTCGGCCGGTGTCAGTTCAATGCCTACCAATGTGGTGAGCGACCTTGCGCCCGTGGCGACTACCACTATCGCCGGTGGCGAGGAAGTGCTTGAATTTGCTTTCACCGAGCCACTAACCTACGAAGGTGGCACCCTGGCTCTGCAGTGCGAGGTGAGCCGTGCCGGCAGCTATGCGACAACCTACTGGATGGGTGTGAATGCCGCTGAGGGCGTATACATGTCCTATGCCAAGTATTCGAGCAGCAACATCAGCTCACGCTTCATGCCCAAGATGACACTGCTCTATGTGCCGAAGTCTGCCGAGGAGACGCTGACTGTCACCGGCATTGTCACCGATACCGACCAGCAGCCGCTGGAGGGTGTGAATGTCACGCTGGCCTCGAACGACCGCGCACAGTTCACCGCCGTGACCGATGCCGAAGGCGCCTACAGCATCGAGATGACTCCGGTTGAAGGCACGACCTACAACATGACCTTTGAGAAGGAAGGTTACAAGACTGTCACGCTCGAAGGTGTTGACCTCACTGGCGAAATCAACGCAGTCATGGAGGTTGATTCGGCTACCGCCATCACCGACATCGAGGCTGCCGAGCAAGGCAAGGTGACCTATGTCAACATGATGGGCCAGGCCAGCAACCGTCCGTTCCAGGGTGTGAACATCGTGGTCAAGGACGGCAAGACCATCGGTAAAGTTGTCAAGTAAAGGTGCATAACACATCAATCGCATAATGACCGCCCGACATGTGTGCCGGGCGGTCATTGTCATCGGTTGAAGTAGTCCCACAAGCCCGGGTAGCTCTTGTCGACGCAATGGGCATTGGCGATGACAAGTCCTGGATGCCGCACAGCCGCCAGAGCCATGGCCATGGCGATGCGGTGATCGTCATGCGGGTCGATGACGGGATGCTCTTGCGGCCGGCATGTGGCAAAATGCCAGGTGACGGCATCGTCGCCCTCGATGGTGATCACATAGCCCACCTTGCGCAGCTCTTGCCGCAAGGCTTCGAGTCGGTCGCTCTCTTTGTGACGCAGCGTGCGCAGACCTGTAATGCGGAACGGCCGTCCCATCAGGCACAGCATCGCCACCAGCACCGGAGCCAGGTCGGGGGTGCCCGTGAGGTCGGCAAAAGTCGAGCAGCAACAGCAATCGGCCAGCCCCATGTCGGCCGTGAGCGAGCCATCGTCGTGCCAGTGCGCCTGCATGCCCATCTGCTCGAGAATGGTGAGGATGCACCGGTCGCCCTGCACGCTGTCGGGCCGCAGGCCATGCAGGGTGATGCGTGCCTGTGGCAGCAACGCCTGCAGTGCCAGCCAGAACGCCGCCGCGCTCCAGTCGCCCTCGTCGACCGCAGGCGCAGGCAGATAGTCGCCGGCGGGCACGGTTATCATTTGGCCATGCCACTGTGCGGTCACGCCATGACGCTCCATCAGCGCCAGTGTCATGTCGATATAAGGCCGCGACACGATGTCGCCCTTCAGTTCCAACTCAAGCCCTCCGATGGTTGGAGCTATCATCAGCAGTGCGCTCACAAACTGCGAGCTCACGTTGCCCCTCAGCACCAGATGCCCACCATGCAGATTGTGGCCTGTGATGCGCAGCGGCGCGAAACCATCGTTGTGGACATAGGCAATGTCGGCCCCCAACTGGCGCAAGGCATCGACCAGTGGTGCGATGGGGCGCTGACACAGTCGGTCGTTGCCTGTGAGCGTGACTGTGCAGCCCTCACGTGTGGCCCAGTAGGCCGTGAGGAAGCGCAGCGCAGTCCCGGCTCCATGCAGGTCGACGGTGTCTCCGTCGTGCGCTGCCAGTCCCCGTCGCATGGCAGCGATGTCGTCGGGTTCATTGGATTGAGCTCCCTCGCGGTCCTCCCTGGGAGCCCCCCTCAATCCCCCCTGAAGAGGGGGAGGCTCAGATTCGCTACTTATCTGCCTCTCTGTTTTTCCCTCCTTCAAGGTGGATTTAGCGAGGGACCATTGTGCATTAATTAAGAGTTCGCGGTTGGCGATGCTTTTACTCACCGGCAGAGTGACTTGAGCCTCAAAATTGGGACTTATTGTAATATTGACATGCATTTTAGCCATAATTTTCGGCAAAGATACAAATTTTTCGTAACTTTGCAGATTGTAACCAAATATTGAAATCAATGAAACCAATCTATCATCGCATCCTGCTCAAACTCAGTGGCGAGTCGCTCGCTGTCGAGGGCGGCACAGGCATCAACTTTGACCGTACGGTCGAGTATGCCCACCAAATCAAGGAAATCGTCGATGCGGGCGTCCAGGTGGCCATCGTCATTGGTGGCGGCAACATCTTCCGCGGACTCAAGGGCGCTGCCCAGGGCTTTGAGCGTGTCAAGGGCGACCAGATGGGCATGCTGGCCACAGTGATCAACTCGCTGGCATTGTGCAGTGCTCTCGAGAGCATCGGTCAGCCGGCCCAGGTGCTCACAGCCATCAGCATGGTTCCCATCGGCGAGCACTACAGCAAGTGGCGTGCCATCGAGGCGTTGGAGCAGGGCAAGGTTGTGATCATGTCGTGTGGCACGGGCAGCCCCTACTTCACCACCGACACCGGCTCGGCGCTGCGAGGCATCGAGGTCGAGGCCGATGTCATGCTCAAGGGCACACGCGTCGACGGCATCTACACCGCCGACCCCGAGAAGGACCCGACAGCCACCAAGTTTGACCGCATCACCTACGACGAGATCTATGAGCGTGGCCTCAAAGTGATGGACATGACGGCCACCATCATGTGCAAGGAGAACGGTCTGCCCATCCATGTGTTCAACATGGACGTTGTGGGCAACCTGCGCCGCGTCATCGCCGGCGAGGGCATCGGCACCGTGGTCAACACCCAATAATTCTTAATTCACTCAAGTTTCTAAAGTAGTTAAGGAGTTAAGTAGTTTAATGGAGTTAAGACGATACTTTTTTTAGTAGTGGAGAAGTAAGGTAGTAGAGTAGTGGGGCCGATACATTATGGCGACTGCACACGTTCCCGCCACAATCATGTAATGGCTTTACTACATTACTACACTACTACTTTACTACTGAAAAAAAACTCCTTTAACTCCTTAACTTCCTTAGCTACTGACAAGAAGCTACTTTACAAAGTTAAATTCTGAATTGCAGCTAACGTTTGTCACACCACCGGTACTTGTAGGCAAGCGGCCTGCCGAGCGCACGGCAGGCTGCACCCATGTCGTGTATCTGGCGCCCAACACCTACGAGCTGACCGTGGTGGCTATGGTCGAGCAGAGCGGGTTGCACGAGGTGACTTGCCGCGACTTTGTCTACGACAAGGGCCGGCGGGACGACTTTGAGCGCTGGCTGCACGACGACACGAGCGACGTCTACCTGATGTGGACCGTCAACCTCTCGATCGACAACGACCTTGAGGCCATCAGGCTCATGCTCGAGCACCGGCCCAACTGCCATGTGGTGCTCATGGGGCCCGGACCCACCCACTTCGGCCGTCGCTGCCTGACTGACGACCGCGTCATCGTGGTGCGTGGCGAGCCCGAGCTCACCGTGCGCGAGCTTGTCGACACGCTGCACAGTGGCAGCGACTGGACAGCGATTCAGGGCATCTCGTGGCGACGCGACGGCCAGGTGACCCACAACCCCAGCCGCCCGCTCATCCAGGACCTGGACACACTGCCGCTCGCAGCGCGTCACCACCTGGAGGGACGCCGCTACTACAACCCCAAGCTCAAGTGCGAGCCCTACACCACGGCTGTGACCTCGCGCAACTGCCCCTATCACTGCATCTACTGCGTGCCCAGCTCGCTCACCTTTGCCCGCGAGATTGAGCACCGCCGCGTGCACGGCTGCAAGCCACCCGTGGCCATGCGCAGTGTCGAGAGTGTCGAGGCCGAGATGCGGCAGCTGCGCCAACTGGGCTACCGCGCCGTGGGCTTCATGGACGACAACTTCATCTGGACCGAGCAGCGCACACTGGCACTATGTGAAGTCATGCGCCGTCATGGCCTGTTGTGGGGCTGCCAGGCGCGTGTCGACGCCATCACCCCCGCCATCGCCCAGGCGCTGGGCCAGAGCGGCTGCCGCTATGTCGACCTGGGGGTTGAGTCGTTCGACGACGACATCCTAGCCTATATCGGCAAGGGCATCACCAGCCAGCAGATCTACCGCGCCATCGAGTTGCTCAAACAGCACCACGTGCCCGTCAAGCTCAACATCCTCATCGGGTGCAGCCCGCTCGAGACGCCACAGACCGTACGTCACACCCTGCGTGAGGCACAACGCCTGGACGTCGACCAGGTGATGTTCAACATCGTGTCGCCATTTCCCGGCACCGAGTACTACCGCTTGTGCCGCCAGAACGGCTGGATCACCACCGGCGACTACGTGCCCACCGACGTGCAGCGCCACTCGATTCTGGACCTGCCCCACCTGTCGGCGCGCCAGATGGAGCGGGCCTTGCGCCGCAACAACCTGCGTTACTTCCTGTCGCCGCGCTTCATCAGCCGCCAGCTGCGACAGTTCACTAGCTGGAGCCAGCTGGTACACGCCCTCAGGGCGCTGCGCATCAAACTCTTCGGTTAACCTCAAATACCTGCTATGAAAAAACTCTCGATCATCATCCTCACCTACGACCACCTCGACGACACGCGGCGCTGCCTGTCGTCGCTCGAGCCTGTGATGGAGCGCGGCGACACCGAGGTCATCATCGTCGACAATGCGTCGACCGATGGCACCCCGCAATACATCTCCCAGACCTACCCCCTGATCCACCTCACCGTCAACCCCGTGAACCGTGGCGTGGCTGCGGCGCGCAACCAGGGCATCGCCCAAGCCACTGCCCCCACACTGCTCATCCTCGACAACGACACCATCGCCACCACACGCGCCATCGACGGCATGATGGCCTATCTCGAGAGCCACCCCCAAGTGGGGCTGTGTGCCTGCCGCCTGACCGATGTCGAGGGCAATGTGCAGCGCAGCTTCCGCCCTTTCCCCTCGCTCAAGGGCAAGCTGCTGAGCGTACTGGGACTGCGCTCGGCCGCCGAGAAGTTTCGTGCTGACGACGAGGGCGCCATCGAGCCCTACTATGTGATAGGTGCCTGCCAGATGATACGCCGTGAAGCGCTCGACCAGGTGGGCCAGCTCGACGAAGCCATCTTCTACGGCCCCGAGGACGCCGACCTGTGCCACCGCCTGCGCCAGTCCGGATGGCAAGTCAAATATCTGCCGCAATACAGCATCATCCACACCTACTACCGCCGCACACGCCGCCAACCCCTCTCGCGCCTGGGGCTGCACCACATCGGCGGCCTACTGCACTTCTACCGCAAGTGGCACCGCATCTCCTAGCGTCACCAACCGCTAATGTCCTTCCCTTATTAAAAAAACCACGAAATCTTGTGCAAGCCGAAGGCAATGCCGAGGTTGCTCGAGCAATGC
>DEKO01000032.1:0-14816 GCA_002353885.1 Porphyromonadaceae bacterium UBA2720 | reverse complement strand
CAAGATTATCCAATTACGCGAATAAGAAAAATACCTTAATTCCTATAAATCCTGATAAAAATCTTGACAACAGCGAATGACACGAATCTTCTGTCCTTCTGTTCTTCTGTCTTTTTAAACCGCTAATCACGCGAATGTGGCTGAAAATTAAATAAACCACGAATTTCGCGAATAAGAAAAATTCCTTAATTCCTAAAATTCCTGATAAATTTTGACCAGCGAGGAGTTAGCTATCAAACAACCAGTATTTGCAAAACACAATGCTTGTTTTGCTGAAATGATTGACCTTTCCGCCGACCGAATTGCGTAATTGCACACAAAAAGTTGTACTTTTGTCCGATTTTTTCAAGACATCACACTAGCTGCCATGAGACACATCGCTCCCATGGCAGCTAGTTTTTTGTCGACCGGGCTTGACCAACAGGCCCATAACAAAGCGCTAATTAAAAAACAACGAAGATATGACTAAAAAACTATTCACGCTATTCACGCTATGCCTCCTCACCACCATCGCAGCGTGGGGAGCAGAGGTTTATAAGACTTACACAGTGAATTCATCTGGTGACATTTCTGAAGCTAATGTCACGACAACAGATGGTCTTACATTCAAATTCACTCGGGGAAATGCTACAAATGAACCGAGGTTTGATACTGATGTTATTCGCTTTTATGCCCCTAATACGAATCAGTCTGATGGTAATCACCTAACTATTACTGGCAAGACGATTAAATCAGTGAGAATTGCCGGTGTCACACAAGGTGGTAATTTATCTTTTAATGGAACAACAATCACTAGAACAGGTAGTAGCAATCCTTATTGGTATGATTGGAGCGGGTCTACTACAGAACTTGAAATAATTAACATAGACATTCAAGTTCGTTTTAAATATATCACCATCAGTTATGAAGAAGGAGAGACTGTAGAGCAAGTCCACACCCCCACCTTCTCGCCTGCTGGTGGTACATATAATGCAGCACAGGATGTTACCATCAACTGCGATACTGACGGGGCAACTATCCATTATACCACTGATGGCACAGACCCCACAACTTCATCGCCCGTTTACAGCAGTGCCATCCATGTCGATGAGACGATGACCATTAAAGCCATTGCAGCAAAAGATGGGATGAACAATAGCGATGTTGCCAGTGCCACCTATACCATTGACATTCCACCTGTTGGTACCACATCGGCTACTTTTGATGCAACTATTGACAAAGGCACATCGCCACTGACAAAAGGTTATGTGTCATTTGCTTGCAGCAATGGTGTTCTCGACAATGGCTCGGAATATCGCTTGTATGCCAACTCGTCAACAACCTTCTCTGTCCCTAATGGCTATAAGATTGTCAAGATTGTATTTACCGGAGTCAAGGGAAATCCAATTAGTAATTTCAGTTCAACTGATGGGCTTACCACCTCGGGTAACGATGGTGTTTGGCAAGGTGATGCTCAAAGTGTTACATTTACAGCCTTGACTCAGGTGCGAGCAACGCTCATACAAGTCTACTACACCGAGCCCGAGAAACTCTACATCCTTGGCCAAGTCAACGGCAATGATGCCACGCAGTGGGACATGAGCAAAGGTGTTGAGATGGCTAAGATTGATGGCCAATATACCGCTATAGTCTATTTCACCGGCAGCAACACCGAGGTAAAAAATATCAATGGCTCGGACGTGACGCAGCAAGTGAGCTACTTCAGTTTTGCCAAAGTTTTAAATCCCACTGATGACCAGCGCATCGGAGCCGGCTCGGACAGCGACTACTGGCTGACCGACGAGACCACGATAACCCAGTCTACCGGCCATAATCTATGGAACCCAGGCCAAACAGCCTTCCGCATCATTCCAGGTGTGTACAAGTTCACTGTCAATCTGGATGAGTCCAAGCTCTATATCGAACGCAAGGATATCAACATAACCTTCTCGCCTGAGAGCGGTGCAGAGGTCGAGACCGGCTCAACCGTGCAACTGTCGAGCAATCTTTCTGAATTGATCGGTTCGGCCGCCACATTGCAATACAACACGGATGGTGGCAATGCCTACACCAGCGGTAACACCGTAACCTTGGGCGACAACGAGGGCACACAAGATGTCCATGCCCGAGCCACAGTGACTGGAAGTACAGGTTATGTAGCCACATTTGCCTCAGCAACGGCAAACTACACCACTTACAAAACCTATGCCGTGAACATTGCCGAACTCACTAACGGAACCATCACCGCCAATCCGACCAAGGCACGTGCTGGACAAACCGTTACGTTGACCGTTTCGGCTGATTCCGGTGCTCAGCTTAGTGATGGGCCCACCGTCACTGGTGTTGAGGATATCACCAACAATGGCGATGGCACTTACACATTCACGATGCCGGCCAACGATGTCACTGTCAATGCCACATTCGCCAAGATTGACTATGCCATCACTGTGAGCTACCCCAATGGCAATCATGGTACAGTTACAGACTTGCCCCATACTGCTCAAAGTGGCAATCCTATCTCATTCACTGTCACACCCAACAACAAGTATGAAGTCGTTGGTGTAACGGCAACTTTTGTCAACAATAACGGCGGCACCACCCAGGTAAGCGGGTTTAGCCAAGACGGCAACACCTACTCGTTCAATATGCCCGCTTATCCTGTAAACATCGCCATCACCTATAGCCGCATCTCGACCAGCAATGTCTATGAGCTCGTCACCGATGCCAGCACATTGAAGGCCGGAGACAAAATCATCTTTACCAATGGTGCTAGTGGTTATGTCTATGCGATGGGCGAACAGAAAGCCAACTACTTCGCTGCAACTACAAACTGGTCATTGGTGTCAGACAATCAAGTTGAAGCCCCCGAAGGCACACAAGTCATCACACTTGAAGGCGAGACAGGCGCATGGTATTTTAATGTCGGCAGCAAATATCTGACATCCAATTCCAGTTCAAGTAATTATCTGCGTACAACTACCGACAAGAATGATAATGCCAAGGCAACAATCTCAATCACAAACAACGCTGCTCTAATAACATTCCAAGGATCTTACACGAGACGCTATATCAGATATAACACTGATGGTTGGTTTGCTTGTTATGGCAGCTCTACAAATCTGAATCCTGTCTACATCTTCCGCCAGACGGCTACAGGTCTGCAAGTGGACATCACTCCCGAGAGTGGCGAAGTGATAGGAGCCACGCAAGTCACTATTGAAGCCAATGACGACCAAGCTAAGGTCTCATACAAGATTGGTGATGGTGGCCAAGTAGTGACAACCGACAATTACACAACCAACGTTACAATAACAGGCGCTGTGGGCGAAACCGTGACTGTATATGGCTACGCCAGCAAGGATGATGAGGGCGAGACGCTGACCGACGAGGCCAGTGCGACCTACACCTTTGTTGCGCCGGATGCACCGAGCATCACGCCGGCGACGTGCCACATCACCAATATTATGCAGAGTGTGACCATCACCAGCAACTATGCTGATGGCACAATTGAGTACTCGACCGACGGAGGTGCGACTTGGGAGACCTATAGCGGCAAATTTAATGTTGAGGTCGAGACCTTCGGCCAGAGCGTGACCGTCCAGGCCCGTGTGACTGTCAATGGCGTGACCAGCGACGTGGCCAGCGCCACCTACACGCGCGGCATTCAGCCTGTGGTGTTCTCGCCGGCCAGCGGCACCTATCGCGGCGATCAGACCTGCCAGATGTTCAGCATCACCAAGGGTGCCCGCATCTACTACACCACCGACGGCAGTGACCCCGTGATGAACCAGGGGACCACGAAACTCTACACCGGCGAGATTGCAATGCCTGCCACCGGCACCTATACCTTCAAGGCTGTGGCCTATATCGGCACCACGGCCAGCACGGTCACCAGCGCTGAATACACCATTCAGAACAAGTACACTAGCGGCAACTACCTGTATAGCGTCAAGGAGTTGAATGAGCATGCCAAGGACGAAAACAACTGGACAATGGTTAATCCTGTGCAAGTCATCTACATGTCGACCTTTCAACAGAACGGCAATCAACCCGAATACTGTCTGGTACGTGATAACACGGGTTATGGCATGATTTATTTTGGCAAACAAAACCCGCATCACAATAACTATCACGTTTTCAGCATGGGCGACTGGATTGATGGAGGCTATTATGGCCCCATCTCTTATGCAGAATCGCAGAAAGACGGACTACTTGACACACATCCCGAACTGGGTGACAGCTATCGAACCAGTGTGCGTATTCACAATTGGCATGAGTCGCTGTGGAGGGATAACTCGGCAGTCTTGCCCGAATATATTGACATCCCGTCAATCCTCGCCAGCGAGACTGAGGGAAACACCGACTACTGGGGACACTATGTGCATCTGCGCAAGAACACAATTGAACTCACAAGCAAGGATGAATACGGCAAATGGAGTGGTCGCATCACAGCCGAAAATGGAGAGGACATGATTCTCTACTACGACAAATTCTATTTGCAATATGGCAACGACTACGAAAGCTGGACGACTACAAACAATGAATTCACCGGTCATCCCAACAGGACCTTTGACATCTATGGCTTTGTCGCTTGTCACTTGCTGAGCGAAACGCACTATCAAATTTCACCCTTCGCCTTTGCTTGGATTGACCAGCCCACTTGCAGCCATGCCACGGGCGAGTATACATCGGCACAACAGGTGACGCTGGCCAGCGACGAGGACCCCGAGGCCACCATCTGGTACAAGACCAGCGACATGGACGACTATGCCATCTATCACCGCGGCACCTCGATCGCAGTCAACAGCACCACCACCATCGAGTGGTATGCCACCAAGATGTCGGACTTCAACGACGAGCTTGAGAGCAAGCGCGGCAGCGTGACGCTGACCTTCGTCGAGATTGCCCGTCCTGTCATCACGCCTGAGAGCGTGGTCAAGATGGTGGGCGAGAGCGTGGATGCCACCATCGCCTATGAGGACGACAAGACCATTCCGGCCGATGCGGTCATCATCTACACCACCGACGGCACCGACCCCAAGACCAGCGAGACGGCACAGACCTATGTCGCCGGCGAGACCGAGTTGCACTTCACCACTACAACCACAGTGCGCGCCATCACACGGGCAGGCGACCTCTATAGCGCCGAGGCCGAACCGCGGACCTACAGCTTTGTCAAGAGCAATGGTGTGGTCTATGACCTGGTGACCGACGTCAACCAGCTGACCGAGAATGGCGTCTACCTGATTGTGAGCCAGAACTATGGCGAGGCACTGAGCACGACGCAGAACACGGCCAACCGTGGTGCAGCCGGTGTGATGTTTGTCGACGAGAGCAAGCAGCAGGTCTATGGCAACAGCGACGTGGCCCTGTTCCAGCTCACCAGCCTGACGCACGGCGAGGACCTGGGCAGCGAGCGCCACTTCCTGTTCCACACCGGCAATGGCGCCGACGAGGCCGCCAACGGCTACCTCTATGTGGGACACGAGAACGACAACACCCTGCTCACCGAGGCCGAGGAAGACCAGCTGGGCAACTCGGTGATGGTGGTGACTATCGATGCCGACGGCGACGGCCGTGCCCACCTGCGCATGAACTACTCAGGCGGCAGCAACCGCTACATCCAGTACTGGAACCGCGACCGCTACTTCACCACCTACAAGACCGAGGACAATGACCGTGCAGTCTACATCTACGGCACAACAGCAACTCCGCTGGCTGTGATTGAGCAGAGCGGCACCCAGGGCAAGAGCTACACCGTGGCCGACGACCTGCAAGTGGTGTGGGTCAACACCAGCAAGAGCCTGGCCTGGGCCCGTGACCTGGACGACAACATCGATGCCGTGACCATCCCCACCATGGGCGACAACGAGTATGACTACCTGCGCAACGCTGGTCAGCAGACCGGTGCATGGCAGCAGAACAACTGGGTGATGCTCGATTTCAGTCAGGCCAACACCAATGAGTTCGCCAAGCTGGGCGCAGTGATTGCGACAGAGAGTCCCAAGCACCTGATTATCAAGGGCGGCACACTGAGCGGCGTGTACAGCGACAACCGCAACTACACCATCACGGTGAGTGGCGATGCCGTGCTGAGCGTCGAGGAGCCTGAGGCCAACTATGTGCCCAATGTCTACTGCGCGGCCAACTATGGTGCCGATGCCGAGGGCTGGCAACAAGAGATGGCTGGCGGCATGGGCCGTAGCTACTGGTTCATGACTCCCAAGGTGATGGAGGTGGCCACTCACACGTGGAGTGTGTGGAACGACGACGCCTTCTATGTGCCTGCACGCGACATGGCCACGCACAGCAACGAGGCTGGGCTGGTGGGTGCCTTCAGCGCCGACTGGAGATACAATGCCGATCAGTTTACGCCCACCACGGGCGAGGCCTACAAGTTCATGGGCGTGGTGATGCTCAAGGATGAGCCGCAGCAGTCGGCGGGCCAGCCGCGACATGTGGCTGTGCAGGATGGCTCGACACCGAACACGAAGTATGTGGTCGGTCCGCTGGACCTGACAGGCAGCAAGGAGCAGATTGTGACCGCTGTAAGCCAGTTGACCGCCGGACGCGAGGTGGTGAGCGTGACCTACTGCGATGTGGCAGGACGCATGAGCGCGAAGCCCTTTGAGGGCGTGAACATCGTGGTCACGCGCTACAGCGACGGAACGGTCACGACCGGCAAGGCCGTTTTCTAACGCAGCATTAGAATCTGCCGGGCAGTGTAGGGACGGCGCTCCCGCGCCGTCCGCCTCCGGGTTGCAATAAAAATAACCTTTTGTCGAGGCGGACGGCACAGGGGTGCCGTCCCTACTTGCATTCTTCATTATACATTTTTAATTAAAGAACAATAACATTATTTTAACTTTGCGATGCGCCTCTGTCGGCAGAATTGTTGTACTTTTGCGAATTCATTAGCGAAAAAACGAAAATTACTCTAAGAATACATCGTAATCAAGACATGATTTATCCGATTCTTACGCCCGAAGAAGCTGCCGAGTTTGTGCAGCACGGCATGAATGTGGGTGTGTCGGGCTTCACTGCCCCCGGCTGCCCCAAGGTTGTCCCCCCCGCTATCGCAGCCAAAGCGCGCCGCGAGCATGAGGCAGGACGCGAGTTCAAGATCAACCTGTTCACCGGTGCATCAACCAGCGACTACACCGACGGTGAGCTGTCGCGCGCCGATGCGCTCAACTACCGTACCCCCTACCAGTCGCTGGGCGAGCTGCGCAAGCACATCAACGCCGGCGACGTACATTACAACGACCGTCACCTGAGCGAGCTGAGCCAGGAGTTCCGCTATGGCTACTATGGTAAGATGGACATCGCCATCGTCGAAGTGCAGAGCATCGACGACAATGGTGACATGGTGCTGGGCACGGGCCTGGGCAACACGCCCACGTGGCTGCAGTGCGCCGAGAAGGTCATCATCGAGATCAACGACATGATTCCGGAGAGCATCCACGGCATGCATGACATCTATGTCCCGCTGGATCCACCCGCACGCCGCGAGATTCCCATCTACAAGCCCAGCGACCGTGCTGGCAAGCCCGTGGCCCACGTCGACCCCAAGAAGGTGCTGGGCGTGGTCAAGACATCGATGCCCCTGGGCGTGACCACACCGTTCACCCCGGTCGATGAGGTGACTGCCAAGATTGGCGAGTATGTGTGCGAGTTCCTGGTCAGCGAGATGAAGCATGGCCGCATGCCCAAGTCGTTCCTGCCCATCCAGAGCGGTGTGGGCAACATCGCCAATGCTGTGCTCAACTCGCTGGAGGCCAGCACCGACATCCCCGCCTTTGAGATGTACACCGAGGTGGTGCAAGACAGTGTGCTCAAGCTGCTCGAGAGCGGCCGATGCAAGTTCGCTAGCACCTGCTCAATGACCTTCTCGCGCGATGCGATGACCGAGTTCTTCCAGAAGCCCGAGCTGCACGACAAGCTGCTGATGCGTCCGAGCGAGATCTCGAACAATCCCGAGGTGATTCGCCGCATCGGCGTGGTGTCGATGAACACCGCCATCGAGTGTGACCTGTATGGCCACATCAACTCGTCGCACGTGAGTGGCTCGCGCCTGATGAACGGTATCGGTGGCTCGGGCGACTTCACCCGCAACGCCTACACCAGCATCTTCCTGTGCCCGTCGATCAAGAAGGATGACTGCATCAGCACCATCGTGCCCATGGTGACGCACTGCGACCACACTGACCACTCGGTCGACATCATCATCACCGACCAGGGCATCGCCGACCTGCGCTTCAAGGATCCCGTCCAGCAAGCCGAGGAAATCATCGAGCATGCAGCTCATCCGGTCTATCGCCCGCTGTTGCGTGAGTATCTCAAGTTGGCCGGCCAGGGACACATCCGCCTGAACCCCGACATGGCACTGGCCTTCCACAGCGCACTGGCCCACGAGGGCGACATGCGCAAGGCCGACTTCTCGAAATGGCTCTAAATCAAATTAAGAATTGAGAATTAAGAATTAAGATAATTGTTGCCGGCAGAGGAAATGATGCCGATAATGAAAAATCTTAATTCTTAATTCTCATTCTTAATAAAAAACACCTCTGCCTGCGGCCAAGGTAGGCGGCACCTCGGAATTGCAAAAAAGAAAAAATTTCGTTTCCTTTTTTGCATTACGCTCGGTTTGGATAAATTTGGATGCGTCTCAGCAATAGCAAAAAATTTTGCTATTGTATTCGACTTTCACAAATTTTGCACTACCTTTGCAGCCGCAAATGCAAAGTGGCCCCTGTAGTTCAATGGATAGAACGGAGGTTTCCTAAACCTGAGATTTGGGTTCGATTCCCAGCGGGGGTACTTATCTTACTGATTCAAGTTTCTGAAGTATCAGAAACTTGAGGTTAAAAGGGTTAATGGTTAAAGGTTAAGGTTGGAGCCTTACCCCCGCCCCCAGCCCCCTGAAGGGGGAGGAGGGGAGGACAATCAGGTTGCAACTAACAACTAAAAACTAGAAACTAACAACTAAATTAACCCCTAACCCACAATCACCAACCTTCAAGTTTTTAAAGTTTTAGAACTTTAGAAACTTGAATTACTGATAATCTGCTAGCGGGCGACATAGCCATGTCGCCCCTACATATATATGACAGACAACCACACTGGACATAGGGTGAAATTTGAGACGCTGGGCTGCAAACTCAACTTCTCGGAGACAGCGACGCTGGGCAAACTGCTGGGCGAGCGCGGCATAGCCGTGGCAGCCGCCGGCGAGACGCCCGACATCTGCGTGGTCAACACCTGCAGCGTGACCGAACTGGCCGATCGCAAGTGTCGCCAGCACATCCGCCGGCTCATCAAACTCTATCCCGATGCGCTGATGGTGGTCACAGGCTGCTATGCCCAGCTCAAGAGCCAGGAGATTGCCGAGATTCCTGGCGTGGACATCGTGCTGGGCAGCGAACAGAAACTGGACATCGCCAAGTATGTCGAACAGTGGTTCAACGACCATCAGTCGGCCATCGCTGTGACCCGCACTCCCGACATCCGCCGCTTCAGCCCCTCGTGCGAACGTGGCGACCGCACGCGCTATTGGCTCAAAGTGCAGGACGGTTGCGACTACTACTGCAGCTACTGCACCATCCCCATGGCCCGCGGACGCAGCCGCAGCGGCACCATCCAGAGCCTGGTCGACCAAGCGCAGCAGGTGGCCGACGAAGGGGGAAAGGAAATTGTCATCACGGGAGTGAACATCGGCGACTTCGGCAAGAACACGGGCGAGAAACTGCTTGACCTGTTTGAGGCATTCGACCGCATCGGTGGCATTGAGCGTTACCGCATCTCGTCGATCGAGCCCGACCTGCTCACCGACGACATCATTGCGTTCTGCGCCCAGAGCCGAGCCTTCATGCCACACTTCCACATCCCGTTGCAGTGCGGCAACGACGAGGTGCTCAAGCTCATGCGCCGCCACTACGACCGCCAGCTGTTTGCCGACAAGGTGGCCCGCTGCCGCCAACTGATGCCCGACTGCTTCATCGGCGTGGATGTGATGGTGGGCACACGCGGCGAGACCGATGCGCTGTTTGAAGACAGCTACAAGTTCATCGCCGGCCTAGACTTGCAGCACCTGCATGTGTTCCCTTACAGCGAGCGCCCCGGGACAATGGCCCTGCGCATCCCTGTCATCGTGCCGCAGCGCGTCAAGCAAGAGCGCGCCGCGCAGATGATTGCCCTGAGCGACAAGAAGCAACGCGGCTTCATCGAGCGATATCTGGGCACCATACGCCCAGTGCTGATGGAACAGCCACATGGCGATGGCCCGATGCACGGGTTCACCGACAACTACATCCGCGTCAACGTCACCCCCGACGACACTCTGACCAACCGCATCGTCCCCGTCCGCCTGGTCAGCCTCAACGATGACCTGACAGTCGAAGCCACAATTCTTAATTCTTAATTTTTAATTCTTCATTGAAAAAAGTCGCCGTCATCATCCTCAACTGGAACGGAGCCAAGCTCCTGCGCCGGTATGTGCCCAGCGTCGTGCAGAACACGCCCGACGCGCTGGCTGATGTCATCGTGGCCGACAACGGGTCGACCGACAACAGCCTGGACGTGTTGCGCGACGAGTTCCCCATGGTGCAAGTCATCAAGTTAGACCAGAACTATGGCTTTGCCGAGGGCTACAACCGCGCCATCGCCCAGTGCGCCAACTATGAGTACACTGTGCTGCTCAACAGCGACGTTCGCACACCCGAGCACTGGCTTGAACCGGTGATTGACTATCTGGATGCGCACCCCGAGGTGGGTGCCGCGCAGCCCAAGTTGCTGCATGACCGCGAGGATGGCAAGGAGATGTTTGAGTATGCTGGGGCTGCGGGTGGCTATCTCGACTGCCACGGCTATCCCTACTGCCGAGGCCGCATCTTCGAGGCCATTGAAGATGATCATGGGCAATATGACAACATCATACCCAGCATTCTGTGGGCTAGCGGTGCATGCCTGGTGGTGCGCACCGCACTCTACCTGCAGGCCGGCGGCCTGGATAAGGACTTCTTTGCCCACATGGAGGAGATTGACCTGTGCTGGCGCATCCACTTGCTGGGCAGCGACATCCGCATGATTCCACAAGCGCGGGTCTACCATCTGGGCGGGGCCAGTCTGCCTCAAGGCAACCCGCGCAAGACCTATCTCAACTTCCGCAACAACCTGCTGTTGCTGCACAAGAACTTGCCAGCCGGCGAGGGACGACGATTGCTGTTCATCCGCCGACTATATGACACGCTGGCTTTCGGCATGGCGCTGGCCAAGATGCATTGGGGCGATGCCAAGGCCATCCTTAAGGCTCATCGTGACTTCCGCCGCATGCGGGCTGGCTACACCGAGCATCCCTCACGCAACCTGCTGCGCGAGATGCCCGAGTGCCGCTGCAACATCGTCACCGACCACTACCTGCGCCGCCGCAAGGTGTTTTAAGCGAACATAATTGATTATTCGATTACTCGATTGTCCGAACATTCGATTGGAAAACAAAAAAACAACCACCTAAGCTAGATGGTCGTTTGTTGGTTGTCCTACCCGGACTCGAACCAGGAAATGCGGCACCAAAAACCGTTGTGTTACCATTACACTATAGGACAATCCCTCGTCAATCTGCGGCATGTGCCACACAATTGCGCTGCAAAGGTACTGCTTTTTTCGTAATTGGCCAACAATCTTGTAAAAAAAATGAGAAATATTTTGCTTTCAGGTAAAAATGACTTCCCTAGCTGTTTTTTGGTGGTTTAGATGACAGAGGTTTTTCCGCCAAAGCCGTCAAATCTCATCAAATATTTTTTTGATGGCCTTTGATGGTTTTTGTTGGTTTTGATAGTTGATCTTTTCCATCAAAGCCGTCAAATATCATCAAACATCAACAAATATTTTTTGATGGCCTTTGATGGTTTTTGGTGTTTTTGATGGTTGATCTTTTCCATCAAAGCCGTCAAATCTCATCAAATCTCATCAAATAGTTTTTGATGGCATTTGATGGTTTTTGGTGGATTTGATGGTTGATCTTTTCCACCAAAGCCGTCAAATTTCATCAAACTCATCAAATATTTTTGGGAACTATATACCTGTTGTCCCCTCGACAAGAATTATAGATTTTGATATAGGGCTTTATCGCTGACGCGAGAAATTATTAAAAAATTAGTTTAAAAATTTCTACACGCTATCGCGTGGAAATGAGGATTTTGTTAATTTCTGGCCGAAGGCCCTATAATTTTCTAAATAATTTTAAGAACAATTTCTTGCCCGCAGGGCAATCAAAAAATAACCTAGAGGACAACTTGTATATAACTGCTTTTTTTATCTCGACTGGCTTATAAATCGGGATTTTTGCGTACATTTGCAGTATGAGAAAGATGTATTCACTTGCTTTAATGGTGTTAATCACCATACTATTGTTTGAGACTAACGCTCAAGCAAAATCTGACTTGCTTCAAGTCTTTGCCGATAAGACAGCAAAGCTCGATGGCAAAAAATTAAAGTACCGAGAGGTGCTGACCGCTCCTGAAGATACCGCTCAACCCATTCTTGTGATCTATCTGCATGGCGGCAGTGGAGGTGGAGACGACAACAAAAAACAGATGAAAGTGCCTGCTGTGGGCAAGATATATGATTACCTGAACGCGAACAACGTCAAAGCATATTTTCTTGTGCCTCAGTGTCCGAGCAACGCTTCCTGGAACGGAGATGCGCCACGGCAGCGCCAGCGTGGCGGCCGCCCCTCGCCCGGCGAGCGTCGCCCTCATGAGCAACAGAAATGCGAAGCGTACAATAAGTATGTCAAGGCATTGGCCGATTACTATGTGAGTGAGTTCGGTGTGGACTCAACGCGCATCTACGTTTTCGGCTCGTCGATGGGCGGTCAGGGTGTTTGGTATCTGCTTGCCGATACACCTAATTATTTTGCAGCCGCTATGGTGGCATCGGGTGGATATAGAAGTAATATCATTATGCCTTTGACCAAGACTCCCATCATGTGCACGCGTGGGTCGCAAGAATCAAGGGGTGATCAAGTGAAACATTTGATTGAGGACATCAATCTTCATGGTGGAAATGCCGTTTTCCAAACGTTAGAGGGTTTAGACCACCACGAAGCGACATCTGCCGCATTCACTCCCGAAAGGATTGAGTGGGTCTTGTCACACCGAAGGGCTGTGACTAACAATGTGATTGATTCGTTATAAGTTAATGAGTGTCAACCAATTGACTCGGCATTGTTAGCAGAAGCTCCTATAGTAGTGGAAGTTCCACTATCACCACCTCTTGTTAACAGAAAAGCCATTAATGGCACCAAACAAACAATTATTGTCCAAGCGCATCCACAGCCGTCATCTAGTTCACTGCTCATATGCCTTCAAAACTCAAGACTTCAATTGCCAACCATAGGATATTAAATGTCAACAAAAAAGAATCAAACCTATTATAACAATCAACAAAAAAGAACCAGGCGAGAAATACAACCAGAGACCTAGTCCAATGATAATAGGTATTATTGGCCACCATATTGCAAACAAATTGACAACACTGCTACTAAAACCATGTGATTCTGGAGCACTAGTTTTTTCACTTTTACTTATCACCCTATCAATATGGTTCGCTTTAGCCTTTTGTGGCGAATTGCTATGAGATTTTTTAAGTTTGCTTGAGGATGAAAATTGCATCCTTAAAATGCTCTCTATGCTATTCTTAATTGACTTAGCATTCTTTTCGTTTGGATTAATCTCTAATGCTAATGAGATGTAACCTAATGCTAAATCATACTCTTCTTTTCGAAAACAATTATTAGCTCGGTCAAAATAATCGTTGAACTGTGACTGAGAATCTTTCTGCTCTGAATAAGACTTGCATACTCTAGTCAAATATGCGCCACAATTCTTTTTAAGTTCTTTTGCCTTTTCATTCTTAGAATCAATCAAAGTTGCTTTTACTGCCCATTCAAATGCCTTGACCATATCTCCAGTAGCCACATATTCTAGAGCCCTTGAGATATAGTTTTCGCACTTTCCTTCATTTGCTATAGCCCTCTTATCTTCCCTGATAACTGCTAGACAATTAGGGCAAACGATGGCTCTCTTCGGGTCATCGTACTCAACACGAGTTTTGCAATATGGGCAAATCCTATGCTTCATAATAATGGTTGCAAAGTTACCAAACATTCTTCAATTGAACAATCAAATCACGTTATTTTTCTTGCTGGCAGCTATATTCCAAGAAGCTATTCAGATAATGTTATCAAATCGCTACTTTATTGTTTAAGAACCAAATTCATAATATTTATAGATAAAAACGATTATACCATGGATAATATAACCAAAATTATCAACGAAGAAATCCAGCATTACACGCGAGAGGTTATAAGTGAGAGCATGACTAACATCGAGATGCTAGCAACGTCGTCCCATACCCTGAGGCTGAACAAGAAACCGACCTCAGCATGGCCGCCGAAGAATAACCAGTGAGAATACAAACACTTGATTAGAGTTCATCTTCTTCTTGAGATTTCTTTAACTTCAATAAAGGCATATAAGCATAGGTCAGTGAAAGCTGCACTTTGCTTGATATAGAAGAATAATCACATTGTAACATTATGTGAGTATCGCTATCTTCGTAGTGCTTCACTGTTGTTGCATCTGATATGAGATAATCAATATATTTTTTGGGAACTATATACCTGTTGTCCCCGATTACTGTAATATCGCTGAAAGCGATTGATTTGAATAACCGGGGGTGGAACGTAGTGATGAGTTGTTGAAGTTGTTTGAGTTGTTTTCTTAATCTCACACAGAATACACAGAACACACTGATTTTTTTGGTTTAGAAGACAA
>DEKO01000223.1 GCA_002353885.1 Porphyromonadaceae bacterium UBA2720 | reverse complement strand
GCCCTTCGGGCTCCCGTTCGGTCGCGAGCACTTCGTGGTTCCTATGCCGTCCGCACCCGGGTTGTTTCAAATATACCTCTTGTCGAGGCTTTGACATCAGCCGGTGGCCATCAAAATTGTTTTAGTTGTTTAAGTTGTTTTCTTTTATTATCTGCGAGATTTGCATGAGAGTATAGGGGACAACTGGTATATAGCGCCCTTTTTTTATTGCGTTGGTTGTGACACTCAAATCGCTCATCAGTGTCAGTTTGCTCAACATGAAACGACCACCGCCACACCTCAGCGTTGAGGGTGGCGGTGGCCGGGTTAGGGGTCAAGGCTTGTCAGCATTGGGTTTGTCAGCATTGGGCTTGTCGGCATCGGGTTTGTCGGCATTGGGTTTGTCAGCATTAGGTTTGTCGGTTGAGTTGCCTGACGACTTGGTGGGTCTGGCTTCACCACCCTTGGTGTTGTTTCGCGCCGACCTGCTGACGTTGTTTTCTTTCGCATTGTCCTTGTCGGCATTGCTTCCCGACGACCTTCCGGCCTTGCGGTCGGCAGCCTTCTGCTTGCGTTCTTGCTCCTTCTGCTTCTGTCGCTCCTTGCGCTCCTTCTCGCGCTGCTTGCGCTCTTGCTCGCGCATCTTCTGCTGCTCCTTGCGCTTGGCTTCACGTTCCTTCATGCGCTGCTTGCGCTCTTCGGCCTTCTGCTTGCGCTCTTGCTCGCGAGCTTTGATGCGTTCTTTGCGCTCTTTCTCGGCCTGCTTCTTGGCCTGTTCGCGCGCCTTCTTTTTGTCTTTAATCTCTTGCTCCTTGGCTCGCTGCAGTGCCTCGATAGAGTCTTCCTTGGCCTCACGAGCGCTCTTGTAGAGCTTCTCGCGGTTCTCCTCGGCTCGCATGATCGAGTCTTGGCGCATACGCTCAGCCTTCTTCTCGGCTTTCTCGCGTTCCTTTTCGGCCTTGCGTAAGGCTTTTTCACGCTCTTTTTCCTCTTTCTCAAGCTGCTTCTGGCGCTCTTTCTCGGCCTTGTCTAGGGCTTTGAGGCGTTCGCGTTCGGCCTTCTCTTGCGCCTTCTTGTCAGCCTTGCTGTCGCCGGTGGTGACCGGTGTGGTCTGGCCGCGCTTGTCGCGCACGCTGCGACGGTTGTCGTTGGTGGTCTCAGACGATGAGTTGGGTGACTCGGAGAACTCTGATTTCTCAGTGTTCTCGTTCTTCTGGCTGCGCTTGGTCCGTGCCTGTTGCGCCTTCTCTTGCTCGGCCTTCTCTTGCTCGGCTTGTTGCTGGCGCTGCTTTTCTTCGAGTATCTGTTTGTCGAGTTCTGCAGCTCGTTTCAGTTGCTCCTGGCGATCGAGGCGTAGCATCTCCTGGCGCTGTTGCTCTTCTTGCTGCTCGCGTTCTTTCTTTTCTTTCTCAAGCTGTGCCTGACGCTCTTTTTCCTCTTTCTCCAGTTGAGCCTTGCGTTCGCGTTCGGCCTTGGCGGCAGCCAGCGAGGCGCTGTCGGTGGATTGGCTCAGGTCAACCTTGAGCGAGTCGGTATTCTGTTGGACTTTGAGCGAGTCGACCTTCTGGTCTACTTTAAGCGAGTCGGCCTTTTGGTCAACTTTGAGCGAGTCGATCTTCTGGTCGGCTTTGTTAGCCTTGGCCTTGCCGTCTTTCTTGTCGTCCTTATTCTCGCCCTGCTTGATTTTCTGAGCTTTCTCTTCTTCCTTCTGCTGCAGATAGTTGAAGTATTCTTCGAACGACCGTCCCTCGGTCAACAACAGCTGGAAGTTGCTCTCGCTGATGAGCACAGGATGTACCTGTGGCGGTATGTTCATCGACTTGTCTTCCTCAAAGATGGTGCGGTAGTGTGCCACCTCGTTGAAGTTCTGGAACCCCTTGACCACCAGCAGGCCCAACTGACCAAAGTTCATCTGCTCTAGGTCATAGTCCTTGACGACAAACGAGTTAAAGTTGTGACGTGCCACCTCGTAGAGCAACAGTCGCGAGCTCACCGAGTCGGACGAGTAGAGTAGGATGAACACCTGTGGCTTGTCGTTGTCCTCCTTGAAGGGGGTGAACTTCTTCTCCAACGCCTCGGGCGTGGTGTCGTTGCTCAGTCGCGTGCTCCACAGCATGCCTCGTGCATTGCTGCCGCCACCCTCAAGTTTGCGGCCGGCATTCAATTGCTTGACAATGCCACTAGCCACCGGTGTGATGTCGGTCTCGGGATAGCGCTGAAGCATGTCCTTGAGCGTCTCCTTGAACTTGTCGTAGTTGCGCTGGGTGACGTAGGACAGCGCATCGATAAACATGAACTTGGGCATGATGGCCGACAGAGGATATTTGCGCATCATCTCGGCGTAAGCCTCGTGCACAGCATCGTTGTCGTTGTTGAGGTAGCTGGCATAGGCTTGCTCATACATCCGCTCCTGATCGCGGTTCATGTTCTTCAGGTTCTCGATGTAGTTGGGGTCTTTCAGCGCCTTGCCCTCCTTGGACTCGGCAAAGTCGGTGAGGATCATGTCGCGGTAGACAGCGGCACGATTGACCGACCCCTGCCGCATGTACATCAGGTACATGTTATAGTAGGTGTCCAGACGATAGGTGTTGTCGGGATAGTCAGTGAGCAGGCGGATGAACTCGGCGGCCGCGGCGTCATAGTCCTCAAGTTTGTCCTTGAGGATGACACCCATGTTGTAGAGGCCCTCTTGAATCACGTCGTGAGCTGCCTTAATCTGTTCTTCGGTGCGGGGAATCTGCTTGAGATAGTACTCCTCGTAGTGCGGGTCTTCGGCACGCTTGAGTGCCTCCTTGTCCACAGGGATTGAGTCGCCCGACAGCGAGTCGACCATTGCGTTGAGGGTCGAGTCGCTGAGCTGATCGTCGCTGCCGTCGAGCGACAAGACAGTCTTGTTGCGACGACGCCAGTTGTCCTCGAGCTTGCGGTTGCCCCACAATTGTTGGAATTGAGTTTTGCCGGCGTTCTTGGTGGCCGTGTTGTAGAAGTACCACGACTTGTCGTTGTTCATCTGGAACTGTTGTGGAGCGTTCTTGTTCTGTTGTAGTTGGCCTTTAGAAGCCTGATCGGCCAGGTAGGCTTCGCGGTCAGCATTTTCCTTCTCTTCTTTCTCCTTCTTCTTCAGTTCGTCGATAATCTTCTTGATGACGGCTTTGACCTCCTCGTCACTCATCTTGGACAGGCGTAGCAGCGAGTCTTGCAGCGACACGTTCTGGGCATAGACGGCAAGCTCATCTAGCACGTCGCTGCGATGCTTGAGCTGCTTGTAATTGGGGTAGTTCTCACTGATCTGTGGGATAGCCTCGGCGTAGCAGGGCTGCGCCTTGTCATACTTGTGCTGGGCAAAGTAGATGCCGCCCAGCGTAATCTGGCTGATGGCCTTGTCGATGCCGTTGCGTGTGCTCTTCTCGGCGGCAAGGATGTAGTTCTCGACGGCCTTGGCGGTGTCTTGACGGGTGAGGTAGAGGTTGCCGATGGCATAGTAGATTTGGTCAAGATACTCCTTGTTGCGGTCGTAGCGGGTCATATGCTTGAGCGCGCGCACCTCGCCGGCGATGTCAAAGCCCTGGTAGACCGAGCTCTGCTTGATGCGGGCATTGAACTTGGTGCGATAGTTCGAGCTGTTGCTGCTGCCGGCGCGCTTATAGGCCTCGTAGGCCAGGTCCTTCTGTCCCAATTCCTCATAGAGCTGACCGAGCAAGAAGTTCTGTCGCACCTTTTGCGATCCCTTTGCGCCCTTGACGGCTTCGGCCAGATAGGGCACAGCCTCGGCGGTCATGTGCTCTTTGATGTAGTAGTCAGCATAGGCCAGATTGGCCAGCGAGCGAATGCGTTTGTTGTCGATCTTGTCGATGTGCACGTGCGAGAGCACATTGTCGGCCTCACTAGTCCAGCCCATAGCGCAATAGCTCAATGCTTCCCAAATCTTGGCCTCCTCGACCAGGTCGGGCTTCCAACCGAAGTGGCGGCTAATGAAACGGAACGTGGCCGAAGCGTTCAAGAAGTCGCCCTTCATATACTGAGCCATGGCCAATGTGTACCAGCAATTGTGCATGAATGGGTTGTACTCTTCACGCGCCATCCATGCTTTGTACTTCGGGTCGTTTGATTTGCCGCTCTTCTTCTTGGGTTTCTTCTTGATTGAGTGCAGGGCGATGGCCTTCTGCATCTTCTCGATGGTGCGGTCAAAACTGCCGGCAGGTTGAGGCGCCTTGGGGTTGGCCCGGGCCTCGGCTGGATGAACAAACAGACGCTGTGAGTAGTCGTCCTCATAGTTGTCGAGCATCTCCTTGAGCTGCTCGTCATAGTTGGTGCGGCCATGGTAATAGACATTGTAGCGCGTGTTCAGCGATTGCCAAAAACGCGACCCGGCCGTGTTCTTCTTGTTGCTGCAAGCGCCAACAAACACTGCCAGTGCCACTACGAGCACGAGCTCAGTCAGATGTCTGATATGTCGGTTCATTCCTTATTGTAACGCATCTGCCCTCATTTTATTGCATCTCCCGCAATATTGTGACCCTCAATCTCAATCGGTGGACAATCGGTCTATCCCCTTAAGCCGAAAGGGACGTCATTGCGAGAAGGTTGTCTCAACGAATTGCCTAGGATTTGACGTATTATGTTCGATGAGTTTGTTGCTCGTCTGACTATTCTTGCAGTAGCATGAGCAACTCGTCGCGGATGGGCTGTGGCATGATGATGCCGCGGCGCTTGATACTGCGTTCCCAGCCCAGGCGGTCGGCGGGCTGCAGGGTGTAGAGCACGTCGCGCCACTGCTCAAGCTCGGTGGCGGTGTAGTCGTCAGCGCTGCGGCCACGGTAGTCGTCCAACTCCTGGTCATCGTAGTAGGTGACCGGGCACATCTCGCCGCGCAGCAGCTGCTCGCTGGGGCACACCTCGTGTGAACCGCAGCAGTCGTCGCTGCACGTTGACTCAGGCTCCGTCACCTGGTTGGGTAACAGTTTGCCGTCCTCGTCGCGCTGGCGGCTGTGGCGGTCGAGCAACCACAGCACGGTGCCCACAAGCACAAGGGCTGACAGCATGATTAGTGCCGGTTGCATGGTCGTGAGTTAACGGGTGAGGGTGGCGTTGTAGTAGATGGCATCAATCTCGTCGTAGCTGAACTCCGAGCTCATGAAGTTGCCCGTCTGCAACTTGAGCAGATGCGACAAGCGCTCGAGGGCTTGCTCAAATATCTGCTGATGATCGAAGGCCAGTTCAGGCAGGTGGCTGATGGGGAACCAGCGCGCTTGGGCGGCATCATCGGCCCCCTGTACATCACTAACACGCACCAGGGTGAAGTAGGCAATCGAAATCACGCGCTCACGTGGGTCGCGGTCGGGAGTGGTGAAGGCTCCCAGTTGCTCAATGTTGGTAACCTCTAGTCCGGTCTCCTCACGCAATTCGCGGCGAGCACCATCGGGAGCATCCTCGTCAATCTCAAGGAAGCCTCCAGGAAATGCCCAGCACCCTTTGTAGGGCTCGTGCCCGCGCTCGATAAGCAGAACGTTGAGTTTGACACCGTCAAAGCCAAACACCACACAGTCGGTGGTCACTGCAGGGTGGGGATAGTGGTAGGTATAGGTCGGTTTGTCCATCTCTAGTTGGTCTGTTTGAAGTAAATTTCCATCTGAGTGTCGCTCACAGGCTTGTCGATGGCAATGGCAGCAAAGGGAACCATGCGGTAGCTGGTCTTGGGGCCCTTGTTGACGCGATAGTTCATGACCACAGTGTTGCCGTTCTGTACCACCTCACCGGGGACGACCTCGGTCTGGCGGTCGGTCTCGGGCAACACTACAGCCAGCACATATTGTGTTTTGAAGTCGACCATCGTGGGCTGGCCATTGCGGCCCATGACTGCCGCTTCGCCAAAGTAGCTCTCAAACGCCGCTTGGCTGTTGATGACCAGTCGCTGAATCTTGCTGGCATCGATGTCGTTCAGCACATAGTAGTTCTGGAGCTCGGTGTAGTTGATGGGGTAACCAGCCTTCTCAATCTTAGCCAATGGGTTGCAACTCGTAAGCATCACCACTAAGGTCAGTGCAAATAGTAGTTTCTTCATCACAGGGGGCTTATCGTATGTTGTTGTAATAAAAATCGAGCACGTCATGGGCCGCAACAAACGATGACTGCTGGTTGCCCAGCACCATCTGCTTCTTGAGTTCGAGCAGACGCTGCACCTCGGCATTGCTGTAGAACCGAGCCTGCAACTGCTCGTTGATGGTCTCGTACATCCAGTATTGCTCTTGCTGGCGTCGACGCTCGTCGAAGTAGCCATTCTGTTTGACGTGGTCAAAGTAGCGGTCAATCATGTCCCACACGCCATCAATGCCCAGCTCATAGTAGCCCGAGTAGGTTGTCACCTCGGGTAGCCAGCCACTGGGAGGCAGCGGGAACAGGTGCAACGCATTGCGGAACTGCGCCGCAGCCAGGTTGGCACGCTCGATGTTGTCGCCGTCGGCCTTGTTGATGGCGATGCCGTCGGCCATCTCCATGATGCCTCGCTTGATGCCTTGCAGCTCGTCGCCGGCACCTGCAATCTGGATGAGCAGGAAGAAGTCGACCATCGAGTGCACGGCAATCTCGCTCTGCCCCACGCCAACAGTCTCGACAAAGATGTTGTCGTAGCCGGCAGCCTCACACAGGATGATGGTCTCGCGCGTCTTGCGGGCCACACCGCCCAGCGAGCCGGCCGAGGGTGAAGGGCGGATAAAAGCGTCGGGCTGCACGGCCAACTTCTCCATGCGGGTCTTGTCGCCCAGTATCGAGCCCTTGCTGCGCTCGCTGCTGGGGTCGATGGCCAGCACGGCCAGTTTGCCGCCCTGGCGTAGCACATGCATGCCGAAGACGTCGATGCTTGTCGACTTGCCCGCTCCGGGCACACCGGTGATGCCGATGCGGCGGCTGTGGCCGGTGTAGGGCAGGCACTTCTCAATCACCTCCTGGGCAACGACCTGATGTTCAGGCTTGAGGCTCTCGACCAGGGTCACTGCCTGGCCGAGCACAGCCTTGTCGCCCTTGCGTATGCCCTCGACATAGTCGCTCACGCTGAGCTGGCGGCGGCGCTTGCGGTTCTTGATATATGGGCTGACGATGGGTGGCTGTTCTACACCATTGTTGACTTGCAGGCCGGTGTATTGGGCATCGTTCTCGGGGTGGTGCATCATTTTTTCAGTTTATAGTTGAAAGTTTATAGTTTATAGTTCAGCAGAGCTGCTTGAGAATCACGAAAAAGTATCAATAAATAATCAATAAAACACTTGTAGCGACAAGATGATGAATTATAAATTGAATTAGATTTCTCCCACCAGTCTCACAGTTAGGGACTGTTGGCTAGGGTCATTGCTGACGATGGTCATGTGGCCGTTGAGCAACGGGCGGCTCACTTGTGTGGGGTCGATGGTGATGGTGATGGTTGCTTGCTTGCCGTGCTTGAGGCGAGTCTTGTCGCAGCTGATTGACACACCTGGCTCGGCAGTCCACATGCGGCGCAGTTCCAGAGGCTTCTTGCCCGTGTTGGTCACCGTCATAGTTGCAGACAGGGCATCGCGAGCAAACATGAGTTTGTCGGTGCTGACCTTGATGGCGGGAGCGTCACGGCGCTGCTGGTCGGTGAGCTGGCTATAGTCGTCCAGCACCTGTGCCATGACATGGACATGGGCTGTGCCGGACACGGCTGTTGGGCTGGGGTGCAACGGCTCGGTGATGATGGTGAGCGTGTCGATGTTCAGTCCCCACAACTGTGATTGGCGAGTGTCGAACATCACTGTCACCGCCCCCACTTTGCCAGGAGGCAAGGTGTCGGGGGCGGCAGCGGCCTTGAGGTGGGCATTTTCGCCCGTGACGCTCACCAGCAGGGTGTCGGTGGTCGATGTGTTGACCACCGTCAGGTAGGACGAACGTTTGCGCCCCTTGGTGAGCTCGCCCAATGGCACACTGGCGCCTGTCATGCGCATGGCACCCACAGCCACGGGGTAGAACTCACTCAGCGTCTCGGGCTGAGCGATGACCACACCATGGATGCTCACGCCCGAGCGGCGCGGTGTGCCGTTGGTGTAGACAAACACGTCCTTGCTGAACTCGCCGGGCCTAGCCACGGGATCGTAGGTGATGGTGATGCGCGCTGTGTCGCCAGGTGCGATGGGCGCCTTGTCATAGCCTGCAGCCGTGCATCCGCATGATGTGCGCACCTGGGTGATGATCAACTCACTGTCGCCGTCATTCACTAGCCGCATGGTGCACGACACCTTGCCGTCCTCCTCATGGATGGTGCCGAACTCATGTTGCATCTCCAGCCAGCGCACAATGCCATCGGCATGCGCCAGCATTGCTGTGCACATCAGCGCTGTGAGGCAGAATTGACGCAGACGGTTCATCATTTCTTGCCGGGTGTGACTGTGCCTTGGATAATCAGGGTGGCGGTCTTAGGGTCGCCGTTGGTGCGCACCTTCACCGTCTTGCGGAATGCTCCTGGACGGCCGAGTGGGCTGTAGGTTACTTTGACCTTGCCCTTCTTGCCGGGCTTTATGGGCTTGGTGGGATACTCGGGGCGTGTGCATCCGCACGAGGCGGTAGCGTCGATGATGATCAGTGGCTTCTTGCCGGTGTTGATAAACTCAAACTCGGTGGTCACCGGGCCACCTTGCTCTTTGATGACTCCGAAGTCGTGCAGGCGATTGTTAAATGTGGCCTGTGCCGACTCTTGGCTCCATGCTGCTGTCATGCTGACAGTCAGCAGGATGAATGCGATAATTAGTCTTTTCATTGCAGTCAATCTTTACAAGATAACTTGCAAAGTTAATGTTTTGTTTTAACACACTGCATCATCTGCTCGCAAAATTACACAACATTAACACTCGTTAGTCGATAGGTTAATGTGTTGTTGGTTTTTAGCCGCAGGGAGATTGGGAAGGCTCTTGGCATCGGTCCTTTTTCTTCCTTCACGGGGGCAAGGGTGATTAGTGAGGTCCCCGGCTAAAAACTGAAGGTTAAAATCTATCAACTAAATTTTTTTTAGTACTTTTGTGCCCTGACAGAAATTGAGCATCATAATGAAGAAGATTCTACTATTGTTGGCAGCAGTACTGGCTGCACAGGCTGTTGCTGCGGGAGTCAAAGATGAATTCTAACGTGACATTCGCCAGAGCGCAGGCAATTATTGGGCCTATCCTGATCAGGACCTGCCCCAGCTGACTGACTCGCCCGACGGCTACTCGCCGTTCTTTATCAACCACTATGGGCGCCATGGTAGCCGCTGGCTCATCGGCAGCCACCTGTACAACTTCCCTGTCGAGCAACTCGAGAAGGGCGAGCGCAATGGCAAGCTCACCCAGCGCGGACGCGAGGTGCTGGCCATCTTGCGTGACTTGCGTGCCAGTGCTCAAGGACGCGACGGCGAACTGAGCGACATCGGTGCCGAGCAGCACCAGCGCAT
>DEKO01000161.1:1790-2819 GCA_002353885.1 Porphyromonadaceae bacterium UBA2720 | reverse complement strand
TGAGCTTCCCCCTCTTTAGGGGGGAATGAGGGGGGCTTAGGGGCTCAGCGGGGCTCTCGCTCACTTGATGAGCGGGTGACCGGTCATCTGGCTGGGCTGCGGCAAGCCCATAATCTGCAGGATGGTGGGCGCCACATCGGCCAGACGGCCGTGGCACACCTCGACGCGATGGCCATCGTCATGCCACTGATGATCGGTGACATAGATGATGGGCACGGGGTTGAGCGAATGGGCCGTGTTGGGCGTTCCGTTGGGATTGATGGCGTTGTCGCAGTTGCCGTGGTCGGCGATGATGATGACCTCATAGCCCGCTGCGCGAGCAGCCTCGACCGTGGCGTAGGCGCAGTCGTCGATGGTCTCGACAGCGCGCTGGATGGCAGGATAGACACCCGTGTGACCCACCATGTCGCCGTTGGCATAGTTGACCACGATGAAGTCATACTGCTGCGTCTTGATGGCCTCGACCAGGCGGTCCTTGACCTCGTAGGCACTCATCTCGGGCTGCAGGTCATAGGTCGCCACCTTGGGGCTGTTGACCAGGATGCGGTCCTCGCCCTCAAAGGGCTCTTCACGCCCGCCGTTGAGGAAGAACGTGACGTGAGCATACTTCTCGGTCTCGGCGATGTGCAGCTGGCGTTTGCCAAGCGATGACAAGTACTCGGCCAGTGTGTTCTCGACATTCTCCTTGTCGAAGAGGATGTGCACACCGGTGAACGTGGCATCGTAGGGGGTCATGCAGCAATAGTGCAGGTCGGGCACGATGTGCATGCCCTGCTCGGGCATGTCGTGCTGGGTGAGCACGGTGGTGAGTTCCTTGGCGCGGTCGTTGCGGAAGTTGAAGAAGATGACCACGTCGCCCGGACGGATGCGACCGTCGACCGTGGTGTTGACGATGGGCTTGATGAACTCGTCGGTCACGCCCTCGTCATAGCTCTGCTGGATGGCCTGCAGCATGTCGTCGCTCTTGCGGCCCACGCCGTCGACCAGCAGGTCGTAGGCTTCCTTGACGCGCTCCCAGCGCTTGTCGCG
>DEKO01000161.1:0-1686 GCA_002353885.1 Porphyromonadaceae bacterium UBA2720 | reverse complement strand
GTGTCGCGTCCGTCCATGAAGCAATGGATATAGACCTTGCTCAGCCCATACTTGTGAGCGATGTCGCACAGGCCCATCAGGTGGTCGAGCGAACTGTGCACGCCGCCATCGCTGGTCAGGCCCATGAAGTGAATGCCACAGCCGCAATCACGCGCGCGGCTGAAGGCGGCAACGACCTCGGGATTGTCGAGAATCGAGCCGTCGGCGATGGCGCGGTTGATCTTGACCAGGTCCTGGTAGACCACACGGCCGGCACCGATATTGAGGTGGCCCACCTCGCTGTTGCCCATCTGCCCGTCGGGCAGACCCACGTCCTCGCCGCTGGCCATGAGTTGGCTGTTGGGATACTTGGTGGTGAGCAGGTCCCAGTAGGGGGTCTTGGTGTAGAAGATGGCGTTGCTGCGGGTGGGAGGTGCGATGCCCCATCCGTCCAGAATCATCAGTAGTGCTTTCTTTGTCATAATCAATTATTTAGTCTAAAATTTGGTTCGGCCGTCAGTCACCCTGAGAGCCACAAAAAGAAATAGCCTGCAAAGTTACCACTTTTTGCAGACTATTCAATCGTTTGGGCTCAAAAATCAAGATTATTTCTTCTCCTCGTCCTTCTTGCCCAGGGTGTCCTTGAGGAAGTCAACGGCCTTGTCGACCATGCCCTCGACCTTGTCGTCGAGCGAGTCGGGAGTGATGGCCTTGGCGGTGTCGACCACCTTCTTCTTCAGCTCGTCGCTGTTGGCCAGCATGTCGGCAGCCTTGTCGCCGATGAAGTCTTTAGCCTTGTCAATCAGGCCGCCGCCCTGTCCCATTGCGCCGCCGAGCATCTCTTTTGCCGAGTCAAGAATGTTTTTCTGTTCTTCTGCCATAGTGTTACACATTGTTTATAATGGTTTGCGCCTACTCCCTTTCTAGCGTTTCGGCTTTCTCTTTTTCATCATTGAGCGAGCAAATTTAGCAATTATATTGCAAATGTGCAAAAAATATGGCAAAAAACAAGGGATATGCCACACATTTGTAACATATCCCTGTTTTTATCGTCCGAAATCGGCCTGCGATTAAGCCTCCTTCTTGATAAGGACGCGGCGCTCCTTGATGCGAGCTTTCTTGCCTGTGAGGCCACGCAGATAGTACAGCTTGGCGCGACGCACCTTACCGTGCTTGTTGATGACGATGCTGTCGATAAAGGGCGACTCGATGGGGAAAATACGCTCAACACCGATGTTGTCGCTGATCTTGCGAACGGTGAAACGCTTCTTCAAACCCTCGCCGGTGATCTTGATGACCACGCCGCGATATTGCTGAATACGCTCTTTGTTACCCTCCTTGATGCGATAAGCCACCGTGATGGTGTCGCCAGGGAAGAATTCGGGCAGCTCCTTGCCAGTGGCAAATGCCTGCTCGGCAATCTTAATCAAATCCATTGTAAAACTTTGGTTTAAGTCATTAATTGTCAGTCCGCAATATACACAGGCCACACGATCTTCCTGTCAGAGATTGCGAAAAGCGGTGCAAAGGTACGAAATAATTGAGAACCGGAAATTGAATATTGAGAATTATTTGTCAGTTTCAAGATTTTTTAACAGTCAAGCCCGATCCACGGCGATTCTAGTTTCTAGTAGCTGCGAGGCCAATTGGGCTTCGGAGGCTTTTTTCTCACGCACACGCACCATGAGAAATTTGAGAAATCTGAGA
>DEKO01000219.1 GCA_002353885.1 Porphyromonadaceae bacterium UBA2720 | reverse complement strand
CTCAACATCATGCAGCGCATGAGCGGAATCGCCACCACAACCGCTCGCTATCAGGCACGACTCGAGGGGCTGAAGACGCGCGTGCTTGACACACGCAAGACCACGCCCGGCATGCGTCTGATGGAAAAAGACGCCGTGCGCATCGGCGGAGGCTGCAACCACCGCATCGGACTGTTCGACATGATTCTGCTAAAAGACAACCATGTCGACTTTGCCGGTGGCATCACTGCAGCCATCGACCGCGCACACCAGTGGTGCAAGGCCAATGGCAAGGACCTGAAGATTGAGATTGAGGTGCGCAATTTCGACGAGTTGCAGCAAGTGCTGGACCACGGAGGCGTTGACAGGGTCATGCTTGACAACTTCACTCCCGAGAACACCCGACGGGCCGTTGAGATGATTGACGGCCGCATCGAGACCGAGTCGAGCGGCGGCATCACCATCGACACCTTGCGTGACTATGGCGAGTGTGGTGTCGACTATATCTCGGTCGGTGCGCTGACACACTCGGTCAAGTCGCTTGACATGAGCTTCAAAGCATTCTGACATCAGCCCATCATCCATCAGCCACACAGCGGGGACATCAGCGTCCTCGCTGTGTGGCTTCTCATGCCGCCCACCTCAAAAAAAGAGGCAGGGCAGTGTCGTCACGACACCACCGCTGCGAGAGTTTATAATTAAAATCTTGTGCGTCGCTCATGGCTGGCACTACATCCCGAACCACGTTCTATGGTTGAAATCGGTGCCCGATAGACCTAAGGTGTTATCCTTAAAGCGTATTAATAGGATTCAACCTATAGACGCAACAACAACACACTTTGTGAACAAAGCTCCCTTAGTTTTAATACAAATTAAAGGATTTTTAGAAACCTTCAATGTCCCATACGAGAGGTGTCGACGGGCCTATTCTTTTTCTCCTTGAAACTGCCGATGCGGTAGATGACGCTCAGCGACAACTCGGCATACCTCATCCACACATTCATGGTGTAGTCTTGGTTGCCCTGCCTGGATTGCGTGCTGGCATGCGTATTGAAGATGTTGGTAGCGTTGGCAACAACACTCCATTTGTCGTCGGCCGAGGTCCATCGCAACGATCCGTTGAACATGAACATGGGCCGGATGTCATACACGCCCTGAATGGCACTGGTCTGGAAGAATGGGTTGAGCATCAACGTCAGATTGTGCCGTCTGAGCAATCGTGCCGACACGTTTCCGCCCATGATGACCGTGAAATGCCGACGGTCAAACGGCAAGTCAAAGAAATGCAGGCTCTTGTCGTGTCGATACAATCCTGTCATCCTCATGTTACCATTCAGCCAATCACCAGCACTGAACTGCACCGATGACTGCAGGCCATAATAGTTGGAATAGTTCATGTTAGTCTCAATCATTACCACAGCCATACGGTCGCTGGGCTGATAGGGCAGCTGCACAAAGTAGTCAGGCTCAAATGTCGCAAAGGCGGTGAACATATATTTACGCTTGTACTGCCACATCAAGTTCAAGTCGTACTTCGACATAGGTTTCAGCGATGGGTTGCCCCAAATCTCGGTGTAAGGCGAGGTGTAGTGGATGCTACTCATGGTACTCCAGTAACTAGGATAAATGGCATCGGAAGTGAACGACAGGTTGAGCATATTGTCAGGATTGATATTCCACATAGCATTCAGGGTGGGGTAGATGCGCCACTCGTTCCACAGTGTGGCATGGTACTGTTCGGCTGAGAGCGACGCATCGAGGCTGAGATTTTGCCCAACCTGCTTGCTGGCCCCGATGTAGCCGTTGATAATGCGCTCGTCATAGTTGACACGGCTTGTTGCATCGTCAATCACTCGTCCTTCGGCGTCAAGGGTGGTCTGGAAACTGTTGTTGTTGGTCAGTTGCAGCTTGAGTCCATAGTTCAATTCCCAGCCGTTGTGCAAGGCATGTTCCTGGTCGGCAGTGAGCATCCATTTGCTGATGCGTTGTCGACTATCCACTGTCAAGTCGCGCCGGGTGTCATACATCGTGCCATCCAGCTGTTGTGTTACCGGGTTCTGATAATTGGTATAGCATGCACCGAGTTGTAGCCCGAATGGTGCCTGATAGTTGACATCGACATTGTGCAGATAGGTGTTGTCTTTGAACTGCTGAGTTGAGTTGGCGGTGCCTGAGGTGATGTTGTGGGCATCGGATGAGAACCATTCGCCAGTATACTCTACGCTCAATCGGTGATTGTCGGCCATGGTGTAATCCATTCCCAGATGATAGTCGTGGCTCAGAGTGCGATTGGTCTGGCATGTCACATCGTGGTAGGGAATGCGTGTGTCGCCCAGCGGATGGTTAGCTTTATGCTCTGCCTTGCCGTATGCTTTGCCGCCGATCACCGAGTAGGTGGCATCCAGTCCCAGTTTACCTTGTTGCATGAGCAACGAGCCTTTTCCTTGCCCCTCGGCATAGCGGCTCTGATACCAGGTGCCTTGCAGTTGACCGGCCACTTGATGCGACCCGACATAGTCTTTGGTCACAACATTGATGGCCATGCCGCGCACATGATATTTGGCGGGTGCGGCTGTCATGACCTCAGCCCGGGCGAGCATCTTGGCCGGCATGGCTTTGAGACGTTCTTTCACCTGACTGGCATCCAGTGTTGTGACTTTGCCGTTGATGATGAGCGTCACTGAACGACCGTTGAAAGTGAGTTCGTTGCCCGTGTCGTTGACCCCGGGGATGCGGGTTAGTGCTTCATAGGCATCATCGGCAGGTAGAATCTCAATCAATTGGGCCATGTCATAGACCAGTTGGCCATTCTCAGCCTTGACCAATATGCGCTCGCCCTTTACGGTCACGCCATTCAACTGATAAGCGTCGGGTTGCATGGCAATGGTGCCCAGGTCATGCACGCGGCACTGGCGGTAGATGGTTTTATAGCCCACATAGCTGATGCGGGCCAGTACCCTGGTCTGCTCCACTGGGACGACAAACACGCCACTCTCGTTGCTCACACCGCCGGTGATGTAGGCCGAATCGACGGGATTGAGCACGGTCACATTGGCGTATGCGAGTGGCTTCCCGTGCTCGTCAACGAGTCGTCCCTTGAGATGATATTCGGTCTTTTGGATGCACTCCACATAGATTTCGTTCCGGTCAGTGACCGTCATCTTGATGGGGTAGAACCCGATGAGTTGCTGCACTGCCTCGGGCACGGTTTTGCCCTTGACTTGAGTGGTGACACTGAAGTCTTCCAGTTCGTTGAACAGGAAGTTGATGGTGTATCCGGTATTCAGCCCGTTGAGCTCGCGCAATGCTTGTGACATCGACACATTGACATAATTCCGTGTAATGCGCTGTGCATTGAGCTCCAGCACCATAGTCAATAGCAAGGTAAAACAGATGACCGACTTCATTTGACGATGAGTTTTTGATTGTCAAGCACGATGTCGACGTGCTCAAAGGTGTTCAACTTCTCAATGGCCTGCGCTAGGTTATCGCTAGGATGCCACACATAGTAGAACCGCAGGTTGTGGGCCTCAGCATTCTCAATGACAACCTCGACTTGATAGTATGATGCCATCTGCTCAACTATCTGGTCAAGTGGCTCGTTGTCAAATGTCACAGGTGCCAACGACAACGTGTCGGCATCAGCACTGACGGGTTCGGTGGCCAGTTCATCATCGGCAATCATAGAACCATCGACAGATTGGGCATTTTCTGTGGCAATTGTTGCTGATGGCTTGCCGATATGGCCGTAGAAAATGGCGGCAAATGCTATGCTCGACAAAAGCAGAACGCCTGCAACCATGGCGGCCATTCGCCACCATCTATGATGGTGCCCTTGCGACACACAGTGTTGCTGCTCAAACTCAGCCCATGCCGCATCGGCCGTCACGTCGCTGTCGCTGTGGTCATGAGCAAGTAATGCCCCTTTGGCCTTGGCCAAGTGCCCTGCAAGTTTGTTGAGTTCCTCGTCTTGCAAGGCCTCATTCAACTGCTCGTCAGTCATCTCGTGCTGATGGTCTAGCAGGTCTAGCAGCTGTTGAATCTTGTCATTGTGTTTCATCGTCATTGGTTTTTAAAGTAATCATTAATCTTCTTCAGCGCACGGCTCAGGTGTTGATAGACGGTCACCTTGCTCAAGCCCAACTTGTCGGAGATTTCCTGATAAGTTTGGTCATCACGATAGCGCAAAGCGAACACTTGTCGCGTGAGTGGCGGCAGCTCTGAGTCAACATATAGCCACAGCCGTTCCAGCTCGAGCAAGTCTTCAACCGGGTCGCTCATGGGTTCTGGGGCTAGGCTCATTTGCTGGGCAAAACGCTCGCGGACGCTGCGCTGCCGCAGCAAGTTGTAACACTGGTGCCGCACACTCACCAGCAGATAGTGTGCGGCATTGTCGGATGTCAGTGTTGAGTGCTTGTCATCTAGCAAATGCGCAAACACATTGCTCACAGCATCTTTGGCATCATCCTCATCATGCACGATGCTGACTGCCAACCTTAGCATCTTGCAATAATGTGCTTTGAACAATATTTCCAATTCGTCCTTTGTCATACACAATGATTACACCTTAAAGACGCAAAAAACTAATCAACAGCATGAGAATTGAGATTTTTTAACAGGTTTACAACCATTAGAGATAGGGCCTCGAGGTGCATCTATCAAACAACCACACCTGCCTCGGCAAGGATGGCAAGCCGCACCCGTTCTACGACATCTGCGATGAGCTGAAAGGCAAGTACCCCCATCGAGGCGGGCGATCACTTTGTCGACGCGGGCGGTGTCCTCATGATACAATTGGGGACGGTTCTGAATTGTATCATTTTCTGCATCTTGGTGCCAGGTTATGTCACATGACTCATTGACTGGATTTCAAAAACAAGCGAAGAGCAGGGGAATCTCGTTTCATGGTCTCTAGCTTCGAACAAATAATCAACTCGTTTGAGATTATTTACATGAATTTGGCTTCGCCTCAGCAAAAAAGCGAGCTATTTGCGTTCAGTTTGCGCAAATTTTCTGTACTTTTGCGCAACCAATAGAGAATAATCATGGAACAGATTGAACGAATTAAACTGATGGAGCAGCACCTGGACAAGGCTGCACAGGCCGTCAAAGCGCTGAGTGATGCACTAGACCTCTATAGCGAGGCGGTTGACTCGATCGAGGCTATCGACGACTACCTGGCCAGCGATGAGTGGGAACAAGACTTCAATGACAGTGAGGCGGGCCGACTGCCCAAGGATCTGAAGTGTGGGGTGCTGAGCGAAGATGGCATTTGGGACGTGGTGGACACCAGCCGTGAGCTCAACTGCCAGATGCTCGAACTGGTTGCCACCATGCTGCGCCACGATTGAACAATATAAAAAGCTCGGATGGAAAAATCCGAGCTTTTTATATTGTTCCAATTCCTTCGATAATTCCGAGGAAAGATTACAGCAGTTCGACCGAACGCTTGAGGAAGCGATCGAGTGCTTCGCCCTTTAGCAGGCCATTGCCTAACAGTGCGATGTCAATCAGCTGCTTGACGCGCGGCTGGCCAGCGGCATAATTGCTGATGACAGCGGTCTTCTGCTCGCGCAGTTCGCCGGCCTTCTTCTCATTGTCGGCGAGGTCCTGTTTCTTGTCTTCGGGCACACCCTTGCCGTCCTTGTCCAGGTCGCGCAGGGCATTGATGACGTTGTTGGTGGCGCTCAGGTCGTCAGTCAGCGGTTTGAGCTCGGCCTCGGTGGCAGCCACGGCATCGTCAATCAGCTTCTTGACCAGCGGATGCGACACGTTCAGCGTCAGGTTGTAGTAGTCGGGCAT
>DEKO01000089.1:4118-7029 GCA_002353885.1 Porphyromonadaceae bacterium UBA2720 | reverse complement strand
CTAAGAACTAGAAACTAGATTTTAGTTCTTAGTTCTTAGTTGTTAGCATCTACCTGGCTGATCACGCGGCAAATCTCGTGCAAACGAGTGCAATATCAAGCTTGCTTGAATTTATCCACCCCGCGTCCCTACAGCCACTCTGGCATTCCCCCTCTTTAGGGGGACCTAGGGGGCTCCCTAGCGGGCCGCAGGCTCGTGTGCTATGTTATGTCTGCTATTTGAGCTGGTAGAAGTAGCCCAATGTGACCATGATTGACATGCCAGATGATCCAGAGAATGGGTCCTTCTTGTGGTTGCTGAACACATCACGCAGACCATAATAGAAACGCCCCTCTAATGAAAAGGAATGCCTAGGTGTCATGCTCAGTTCCATGCCCAGTCCAGCCGAGATACCATAATCGAAGCGACTGTTTATGTCCAGGTTGAGCTGTTCATTATGACGGTTGGCTGTGGGGAAACCTTCAATGTCGGCAAAATGGGCATAGTCAAAATTGGCACTTGTCGAGTGTGCAATCATGTATCCCAGCTCAGGACCGGCGTTAAAGAAGCCTTTCATGCGGTTGTTGCCAAAGAAGATATGTGTCAACATGGGCAGCTGCACATAGGTGAATCGACGCTGATAGTGGAAGTCGGTGTCTTCATACAACTCCTTCCAGCCTCTTTGTTCAACATTCAATTCGAGTATAAGCCCAAAATGGCGCTCCTCGATATATCGGAATGTACCTCCAAACATCATGCCAGGCAAAAAACGCTGAGGTACCGACGGGTTAAACTGCATGCGAGACAATGTCGCACCCGCTTTTCCGCCCACGCTGATGCGGCCCTCATAGTGGGTCTGGGCCTTCAGCGCCTGGCACAAGCAGACCAACGCAACCAGTATTATTGTCAGTCGCTTCATGGCTGCACCAGGGTAGTTATCTGATGGTCGGTGCTGAAGTGCACTACCTCAATGGCACGATTAATCAAGCCGCTCCAATTGTTGGGCCGCTCAAATTTGAAACTTGTCTGAATGCCGCGGTGCAGTGGTGTCTCATTGTTGATCTCGATGCCATGACCGAGTGTATTGATGATGTACATGCCCAGGTCAAAGCCTATCAGCATCATGTTGGGAACCGAATTGAGCACCTCGCCATCGAATGACTTGCGATACATCGCTTCGACATCACGAGTGCGGAAGCCCTTGCTGTTGAAGAATCGCGAAAACACATACGTGTCAATATCCTGCAAATCGGTCTGATAATCTTTGAGATAGGTCACATACTCAGGATATCCCACCATGCAGAACTCACAGTCAAATCGCTCTTGCTTGGCACGCTTCATGGCCTTGACCACCTTGCGCAACAAGTCCTTGCTGCTGGACGATGGAATGATCACATATTGTGTGCCTGGGTTCATGTGGCGCGACAAGTTGTCAAACGAAAGCTCGCCGCTGACAGTCAATGTCGATGCCATGATACCTTTCTGGTCGATATGGCTGCGCAGATTGTCGAAAATCTCTTTTCCTTCGCTTGATGCATCCATCAGATAGATGACGTGGTATCCTTCAAACTGGCGGTCAAACCATTCGAGCACACGCTCAGTAAACTGTGGGGTAGGGGTGCTCACCTGAATGACGTTGGTGTTCTCCTGATAATCATCATTCTTGGTCGTGAAACAATTGATGACATCAATGTTGTTGTCATTTCCAAATTTGTTGAGGCGTTCTAGTTGCTTGGGCTCACTGGGTGCGATGAGCAAGTTCATGTCGCGCATCTCAGGCAGACTCAGCAGACTGTCAGTCACATTCAGGTTGTGCTCAGTGTCCCAAACATGCACGTTGATGGGCTTGGTCGCTTGAGCACCGGCACTGTCAAGCGCCAACAGGAACCCCTTGTAGAAGTCAGTGTAGAGCAATCCCTGACGTGGCGCAGGGTCCTTTTGCAGCTGGAAGGGCAGCACAATGCCAATATTGACCTGGCTATTGCGTTTTTCAGCAACGAGTTGTGCGTACAGTGCGTCGAGTTGAGGGGCATAGTGTGCCTGCAGTTCTTCGACCGAGATTGACTTCATGTCGCCCAACACACGCTCGGTGTAGGTTTTAGGGACCACAATCGTTTTACCCTTCTTAGGTTTCTTCATGTCGGGATTAGCTGCCAAAATGTCCTCGGTAGTCACGCCAAAGCGCTGCGCGATGCCATAGAACGTCTCGCCATCTTCAATCTTATAGTTGTAGAATCGCACACCTCGCTTCTCATAATAGAAAGGTAGTGCCGAGTCGCGATAGACTTTGATCACTTGACCAGGGCTGTACTGAGCAGGACTGAGTCCAGGGTTATTGCTGATGATTCCCTCAATGGTGGAATTGTATAGCTTGGCGATGGTGTAGATATTCTCACCGGCTTGTATGGTGTGTTTGGTCGCCTCGGTCGTTGCAGGCACGTTCACTTGTTGCTGTGTGCCGAAGGCCGAGCGCACCTGGTTGGCAGGCGATAACTGTTCAGTGGCAAACGACACAGGCAAGAACAGCAGCTGCTTCTTCTCCAGTTTGCCCGACGCATCTGGGTTATAACGCAAGATTTCATCGGTAGTAACTCCAATCTTTTGAGCTATGCCATACAATGTCTCCTTGTTACCTACCTGATAGAAATAGAAGTAACTGCCTGCTATTTGCTTGGTGGGCAGATTGAGTTGTGCATGCATTGGCATGAGCACAGCAACTGCCAACGCTACAAAAAGTATCAACCGAAACTTGTTCATAATCATAATATTGGTTTGCAATGTCTAAAGTCTTAGTTTAAGTTGAGATAATGCAAATTGCACATCTACAATCTGCAAATGTACAACAAAAAATCGAAACGACAAAATCGACAGCAAGAATAGTAAGACCAGCTGCAAAAACTCATGCAGATCACGCAGATTGAAGCCTCACCCC
>DEKO01000089.1:449-4084 GCA_002353885.1 Porphyromonadaceae bacterium UBA2720 | reverse complement strand
AAGGCGGCCGAAGGCCAAAAAGCAGTTGGGGACAGTGGCTAGGGGATGAGGCTCAGCTACTAAAAAACTAAGAACTAAAAACTAGAAACTTCAGGTGAGGCTACTACGGGTTCACCACACGTTCGCCCACAAGTTTGGCCAGCGTGGCCAGTTCGTTCTGCAAGGCTTGCTGTTGCTCGAGCAAGTCTCTGACCTCTTGATAGCTCGTAACAGTCTTGAGCCGTTGCTTGATGCCGTCAATTTTGCGTTTGACGATAGCAAACTTCCAGTTGTCCAATGCCTCAGGCACCAACACAGGCAGACGCTCAAAGTCGGTGACCACATGAGCAAATTGTGTATGAATCTTGCTCAGTTGGTAGCGTTCGGTCACCAGTCGGCTCGACATTTCGCGCACGCGATCATCGGGATGCGAACACAGGCGGCGCTCAAGATAGGCCTGGCGGAAATCATTGACTTCGTCCACGCACTCTTTTTCATACTTGCTGCGTATGCGTTTCTCCTCATTCTCCAGCACGTCGACCGACTTGCCCACAGGGTCAATAGCCCGAATCTCCTGTTCACACTGCTCATGCTTGCGCACGGCAACCTCTTGTTCCTTTCGGTCCAACGCTTGATAGAATGGCTCTAACTCGCCGAGTGCCAAGTCAAATATCTGAGCAAAAGTCTGATCCTTGAAGGTGATTTCAGGATACTTGCTCTGTTCATTATAGATGTACTCAACGACGTTCGTCGGACTCACGCCGTCTTCATATTGTGTGTCGCACAGATAACACATGCCATACTTGGCAATCAGTTTCGCCACTTCCCGTTCTTCGCGATAAGCTGGCGATAGCTGGTCATTGACAGCTTGTTGTCCCTGTCGGTCGGCAGGTGCAGGTTGCGATGCAACGGGGCCATCGTCATGAGGCTCTTCCGTGGCCGTGCGTGCCTCCTGGCGACGTTGCTCACGCTCACGCTGCTTGAACGACTCCTCCTTGTTGATGTCAATGCGCTTCTTAATCTCGCGCAGCAGCATCTCCTCGCTCACACCGAACAGTCGGCTGCACTCCTTTGCATAGACCGAGCGCGTAATCTCGCTGGGGATGACAGCTATCGACCGCACCACATCGGCGATGGCCTGCGACTGCTTGATGGGGTCGTTCTGCACGCCCTCGAGCAGGATGCGCGTCTTGAACTGGATGAAGTCGCTCTCATGCTCGTCGATATACTGTTGAATCTCGCTCGAGCTGTGCTTGCGGCAATAGCTGTCGGGGTCGTCACCATCGGGCAACAGCAGCACCTTGATGTTCAGTCCATGCGACAGCAGCTTGTCGATGCCCTTCATGGCCGCGCGGATGCCCGCCTCGTCGCCATCGAACAGCTCCGTCACATGCTCGGTGAAGCGATGCAGCAGGTGGATGTGGCCATCGGTCAGAGCCGTTCCACTCGAGGCTATCACATTCTCAAACCCAGCTTGATGCATCGATATCACATCGGCATAGCCCTCGACAACGAAGCACTTGCCCTGTTGCGCAATGGCACGCTTGGCTTGGTAGAGGCCATACATCGTGCTCGAGCTCTTGTCATAGATGATGGAGTCGGGCGAGTTGAAGTACTTGGCATGGTCATTCTTTTTGAGCGTGCGTCCGCCGAAGGCGATAACCTTGCCGGCCACGTTAAAGATGGGGAACATCACACGCCCTCGGTAGAAGTCATAGCCCCCGCCATGCTGGTCATCCTTACACAGGCCCAGCTTGAACAGCAGTTCGCGGTTGTAGCCTTGCTGCGTGGCAGCGTTGTAGAGCGCCTTGCCACTGTCAGGACAATAACCCAGGCGGAAGTTGCGGATGGTGGCATCGGTGAACCCACGGTCACGGAAGTAACTGAGCCCGATTTCCTGGCCATCACTTGTGTTCCACAGCTGTTCTTCCATCCATCGGCAGGCCCACTCGTTGACGATGAGCATCGACTCGCGCTCGGTCTGTGCGGCACGTTCCTCGTCGGTCAGTTCGCGCTCCTTGATCTCGATGTGGTATTTCGCCGCCAAATAACGCAGTGCGTCAGGATAGCTCATCTGCTCGTGCTTCATTAAGAAGTTGACGGCGCTACCCGCCTCACCACAGCTGAAGCACTTATAGATTTGTTTGGCTCGTGACACATAGAACGACGGCGTGCGGTCGTTGTGGAACGGGCATAGTCCCACCCAGTTCGACCCTCGACGCCTCAGCGTCACAAAGTCGCTCACCACGTCCACCACATCGGCCGTGTCGATAATCTGCTGCACCGTATTCCTGTCAATCATTCCAGTCTCGAGTTTCGTCGTGCAAAGATAATGCTTTTTTCTCAACCAAACAAAAAACTGCTTTAGCCTTTAGACTCTAGACGTTAGGCTCTAGTTGTGGCTGCAACTAAAACTAAGAACCAAAAACTAGAAACTAGATTTTCTCATGCAGCTTGAGTAGATTGAGCAGTTATTTTTGATAGAGCTGATTTATCCGCCAAATAAACCTGTTTTCAATATCTGCTAGATCTGCATGATATGCTGAACAAGCAAATCGCCGTGGCCCATATGCGAGCCACGGCGATTGAAGCATGAAATGACGGGGTAGGGGATTACTCCTCGTCGAGGAGGATGTTCATCACCTCGATGGCACTCTTCATGACGTTGGTGCCGGGGCCGAAGATGGCGGCGACACCTGCCTTGTAGAGGAAGTCATAGTCCTGCACGGGAATCACACCACCAGCGGTGACGATGATGTCCTCGCGGCCCAGCTTCTTGAGCTCGGCAATGACGGCGGGGATGAGGGTCTTGTGACCAGCGGCCAGCGACGACACACCCAGCACATTCACATCGTTCTCGACGGCCTCGCGGGCAGCCTCCTCGGGAGTCTGGAACAGCGGGCCCATATCAACGTCAAAGCCGCAGTCGGCATAGCCGGTAGCCACCACCTTGGCGCCACGGTCGTGACCGTCCTGGCCCATCTTGGCAATCATGATGCGCGGCTGACGGCCGTTCTGTGCGGCGAACTTGGCAGTGAGGTCACGAGCCTTCTGCAGGTCGGGATCGGATTTGGTTTCTGCTGAATACACGCCTGAAATGGTTTTAACAACTGCTTTGTAACGGCCCACGACCTTCTCGCAGGCATCGGAAATCTCGCCCAGCGAAGCGCGGTCCTTGGCTGCCTCGACAGCCAGTGCCAGCAGGTTGCCCTCGCCGGTCTCCACGCAATGGGTGAGAGCATCAAGGTCGGCTTTGACCTTAGCCTCGTCGCGGTTGGCGCGCAGACGCTCCAGCCCCTCGACCTGCTCCTTGCGCACCTCGGTGTTGTCGATCTCGAGGATGTCGATGGGATCTTCCTTCTCGAGGGCATACTTGTTGATGCCCACGATGGTCTGGCGACCGCTGTCGATGCGGGCCTGAGTGCGAGCGGCTGCCTCCTCGATGCGCATCTTGGGCAGTCCGGTCTCGATGGCCTTGGCCATACCGCCGAGNNNGCCATGCCGCCCAGCTTCTCGATCTCCTCGATGTGTGCCCAAGCCTTCTGCGCCAGCTCATCGGTCAGTTTCTCAACATAGTAGCTGCCTGCCCAGGGGTCGATAGCCTTGGTGACGTAGGTCTCCTGCTGGATATAAATCTGGGTGTTGCGGGCAATACG
>DEKO01000089.1:0-380 GCA_002353885.1 Porphyromonadaceae bacterium UBA2720 | reverse complement strand
AGGGCGTTGGTGTGCAGCGACTGGGTGTGACCTAGTGCGGCGGCCATAGCCTCGATGCAGGTGCGGCCCACATTGTTGAACGGGTCTTGTGCGGTGAGCGACCAGCCCGATGTCTGGCTGTGAGTGCGCAGCGACATCGACTTGGGGTTCTTGGCACCGAAGCTCTTGACAATCTTAGCCCAGAGCAGACGGCCAGCACGCATCTTGGCAATCTCGGTGAAGAAGTTCATCGAGATGCCCCAGAAGAACGACAGACGGGGTGCGAAAGCGTCGACATCCAAACCGGCGTTGACACCGGTGCGGATGTAGTCCATACCGTCGGCCAGGGTGTAGGCCAACTCGATGTCGGCCGTTGCACCAGCCTCCTGCATGTGGTAGCC
>DEKO01000008.1 GCA_002353885.1 Porphyromonadaceae bacterium UBA2720 | reverse complement strand
AACTTTTTTTTCAAAAAAAGTGCTTTTTGCCCCATTTTTTCGTCCAACAAAAGTTTACACCTTATTTATATTTAAGTCTCTTAAGCAGTACATTAGTTAGGTAGTTCAGTCGTCACATGATGGTAGGGATGCAGCGTGCTGCGGCCCGTTGGACACGTCTAAACTTCGCAAACATAATGCGCACCCTTACAAGTAAAAATGCATCATTTGCATAAAACATGCGACAACATCTTGCGCCACACAGAATTTAAGCGTAAATTTGTTGTCAGAATTTGCAGTATAACGACAAATCAACAGCTATAAACCAATTAACTAATTAAAAAAACAGAACAGTATGAAGAAGCTTCTACTCAGCGCATGCGTTGCCGCATTGGCAATGAGCGCATCGGCCTTCAACCTGGCTCAGCCCAGCGAGGCCAACATGACTCCTGTTAAGATGGAGAATTTCAAACAAGCCACTCCCGAGATCTTCAACAACTTTGTCAAGAGCGTCCGCGCCAACAAGGCTCCCCACAAGGTCATCAGCCAGCAGAGCGACCTCTACAAGGGCTACATGCAGCAAGGAGGGTCCATCGACACCAGGACGACCGACTACAGCGGCCTCACCGAGACCGTGGCACCCGTGCTGATTACACCCAATGCAGCCGGCGACAGCGTGGTGCTAACCGGCATGATGCCTGGAACGATGAAAGGTGTCTATGACGCGACCGAAAATGTGATTGCCATCCCCAACGACCAAGTGGTCTTTACACACAGCACCTATGGTGACTGCATCCTGAAGTCAACCTTCTACTATGAGGGCGACGAAACGAGCCAAGCCGGCTGGTACACCTACGGAGCCGCATATGGTGAGATTGATGGTGACAACATCTCGTTTGAAGGTCAATACCTGCACATGGTCATCCTCAGCGGCACCTACGCCAATTACCGACTGGGCGACTTCTACTATCCCGGCACCCTCTATGCCGACGGCTCAGTTGGCCGCATGGATGTGGTGGACTTGCAGTCGGACAACTTTGTCGATGCGACCACCCCCACAGAGTTCTACCCCGTGACCCTGTCGCAAGAGGGCAATGTGGTCACTGTGGGCGCTTTCGGCGGCTGGTATGAGCCAGTTGACGTAGTGCTTGCCGCCGACCGCACGCTCACGGTTGCACCGCAACAAACCTGGGTGTCGGGCAACGCCACCTATGGTGACTTCTCTACCGCTGCAGCCGACTTTTCTGTTCAGGCCAGCACAGTGAGCGATTATCTGCTCGAGGATGCCACCATCTATGGCACAGCCACCGAGACAGAGCTCAATCTGGGCAGTTTCATGTACTACTCAACCACCGGCTATTGGACAGGACAGGCGATTTATGCCGCCACCATCCACAACTTTGGCGAGCCGTTTACCTTCCCCGTTGAGGAGCCCGCGCTCTATATCTTGGGCGAGGTCAACGAGAACAGCTGGGCACCCAACGTGGGTGTGGAGATGCTCACCGAGGACGGTGTCAACTTCACCGCCGACGTCACCCTTGACGGCCGCAATATCGAAGGCAATGGAGCCATGCTCAATGCCGTTGGCGACGGCGTGAACTACTTCAGCTTCACCACCAAGCTGGCCGAGGACGCCAACGACTGGGACGGTATCGCACAATACCGCATCGGCGCAATCACCGATGACGGCAGCAACTACTGGATCACCGACGACCAGCTCAACCAGCCTCTGGGTCTGCAGAGCGGCTCGACCGCATTCCGTCTGCCCGGCGGCGACTACACCTTCAACGTCAACCTGGAGAACATGACCCTGACCGTTGTCAAGAACAGCACCACCGCCATCAGCGACATCAACGCCGCCAATGTGGCCGGTATGAAGTATGTCAACCTTGCCGGCCAAGTGAGCAGCAAGCCATTTGAGGGTGTCAACATCGTGGTCACCACCCTGACCGACGGCACTACCCAGACGAGCAAGGTCATCAAGTAAGACAAGCCAAACTGAGAATGTTGTGGTGGGTCGCAGGACCCACCTTAAAATCAATCCCCGCGCCACCGATGGTGACGCGGGGATTTGTGTTGTCGGCCGGAGGCAACGACGCTACTTGTCCTTGCGGGTTTTCTCGAGCTGGCGCTTGAGGGCGTCGACACAGAGGTCTACAGCCTCCTCAAAGGTGTCGGCAGTCTTCGACGCGAACAGGTCATCCTGCTGCGGCATGAGCAACTTGACCGAGGCCTCCTTGTTCATGGCCGTCTCGGGTTTGACGACCTTGAGGTTGACCTCAACGTTGTTAATCATCTCATTGTGCTTGACGAGCTTTTCAACCTTCTTGTTGATGAACTGTTGCAACTTCTCGGTAGCATCGAAGTGAATGGCTTGGATCTTGACTTCCATATTAACCTCCTTTTTTAAGCGCCCTGGGATGGGCAAGTTTGTAATGTGATTTAAGTTCGCTGAGCGTGATGTGTGTGTAGACTTGTGTCGCAGCCAGCGACTCATGCCCGAGCAACTCCTTGACACTGGTCAGGTCGGCCCCGTCGTTGAGCATTGCGCTGGCAAACGAGTGCCGCAGCACATGTGGGCTGAGCTGGCCGCTTCCGCCCACGGTCAGCAGCGCATTGTGCACCACACGGTAGACCAGCGACGGATACAGCGGCTTGCCGTCACGACGGACAAAGAACCGCTCGGTGTGGCCCACTTGGGCTGCACGCACCTGCCGGTAGCGTTCGACCCACTGGGCCAGTTCAGGGCCAAATGGCACGATGCGGTCTTTGTCGCGCTTGCCATGCACACGCAACTGGCGGGCTGCCATGTCGACCCATCTGTCCTCAAGGCCGATGAGCTCGGCGCGGCGCAGGCCTGTGGTGTAGAACATGAGCAGTATCAGGTGGTCACGCACCTGCTCAAAGTCGTCCAAGGCCACCGCTTGGTCGAGCAGGCGGTCGATGGCCTGTGGTCGAAGCACGTGGGGCAACTGTCGGGGCATGCGCGCCAACTCGACGTCGGCTGCAGGATTGGTCTGGGCCAGTCCGCGGCGCATCAGCCAGTGGTAAAGTGCCCTGAGTGCCTGCACCTTGCGTCGCAATGTGCGTGGGCTGTCGCCCTGCGACGAACGCTGCACCAACCACGCTCTCACATCATTGACAGTGACCGACGACCACCGCGGCTCATCATCACCAGCCAGAAACTGGGCAAACTGCTCGAGGTCGCTGCGGTAGCTGTCTACCGTCAGCTGCGAGCGGTTGAGCTCGACCCGCTGGTGCGTCGCGAACTGGGTAATGGTCTTACGGTTCATCGTCAATGTGAGCGACTGTTTCTGTTCGCTCGCAACGAAGTTACAAACATTTTCTGACCCCACCAAATTTTAAGCGAGAAAAACGTCAAAATCGTGCAAAAATCGCCAAAAATGACAGCAAAAAGCCACCTTGCAGAGATGCAAAGTGGCTCTTGATGTCAAGTGTGCGTGAAGATTACTCCTCGGCGTTGCGCAGCTGCTGAACGTAGACAGCCTTCATCATCTTCTTGCGGTTGGTCACCGAAGGCTTTTGGAAGGCCTGACGGGCACGCAGTTCCTTGACGATGCCAGTCTTCTCATATTTACGTTTGAACTTCTTCAAGGCGCGCTCGATGTTTTCGCCTTCCTTAACGGGTACGATAATCATTGTTTTGTTAAAAATTTAAATAGTTATTATTTTGTTTGATTTTGATTTCGCTCGTACTGCGGCCCAACGGCCAAGGACTCCAGTTGCCCAGATTCCCTCACTAGTCATCAAGCCACGATGTGAGTCTTGTTTCTGCCTAATTAAATGAAGCTCCTGGTCAGTCACGACCTTGACGCATCATTGAGCAGCCAGGCAGAGCGGCCGCACTGATGGGGTTATATGTTCTGTTTCAATTGTTTAGTCTGGTTACTGCAAACCTCCTTTCAGTTTTACGGCTGCAAAGGTAATACAAATAATTGAAACTTGAGACTCGAAAATTAATTTTTTTCTTCTGAGCATTATTTTTTATAATTTTTGACCCATTGGCTGGACCTTGGGCGAGACAAAGGGCTGTTTTATAGCATTTGTGGCATTGTAATAGTTTCGTAACCGCATGTATTGGGCTTGTGTGAGCAGGGGTTTGTAATTTTGCACCAAATTTTCAAATCACACGCTTATACGTAAAGAATGGAAAGTCAAAGTTACTGGATGATATCTCTCAAGTTGATGGGTGCATTGGCGTTGCTCATCTATGGCATGAAAGTCATGAGCGAAGCTCTGCAGAAGATGACCGGCCCACAGCTGCGTCATGTGCTGGGCGCCATGACCACCAATCGCTTCACCGGCATCATCACAGGCATGTTGCTCACCGTGGCCGTACAATCGTCGGCAGCAACGACGGTGATGACCGTGTCATTTGTCAACGCTGGACTGCTGACCCTGGCACAGGCCATCAGCGTGATTATGGGTGCCAACATCGGCACGACACTATCGGCATGGATCATGTCGGCCGGTTTCTCGTTCAACATCTCGAGTGTCGTGTGGCCGGTGTTTCTGTTGGCCATCATCCTCATCCACATCAAGAGCCGCAGGCTGCTCGGTGACTTCCTCTTTGGTGCAGCGTTCCTGTTCTTTGCTTTGGGCACCTTGTCGGTCACCGGCAAAGAGCTGGATCTAGCTCACAATCCGGCAGTGGTGGGCTTCTTCTCATCGTTCGACTCGTCGAGCTATCTGACCATTCTGCTGTTCCTGCTCATCGGCACAATTCTCACCATCATCGCCCAGTCGTCGGCAGCCATCATGGCCATCACCATGGTGTTGTGCACCAGCGGTGTGATGACCATCTATCAGGGCATCGCGCTGGTCATGGGCGAGAACATCGGCACCACGCTCACGGCCAATCTGGCCGCCCTGACGGGCAATACCCAAGCGCGCCGTGCCGCATTGGCCCACTTGGTGTTCAATGTCTTTGGCGTGACATGGGTGCTGTGCATGTTCTTCCCATTTGTCGACTTTGCCTGCTCGCTGGTGGGTCTGGACGCTAAAACGGCTAGCCAAAGCCCCGTCAAACTGTCGTTTGCCCTAGCAGCGTTCCACTCGGCGTTCAACGTGTCCAACACGATCATTCTGGTGTGGTTCATCCCGCAGATTGAGCGGCTGTGTTGCTGGATCATCAAGGGCAAGGCCAAACCCGAGGAAGAGGAGTTTCGCCTGCAATATATACAAAGTGGCATCATGCGCACACCCGAGATCTCTGTGTTGCAAGCACAGAAGGAAATCACCGTTTTCACCGAGCGAATGCAGGCCATGTTGGGCATGGTTCGTGGCATGGTCAACGAGAAAGACGACAAGAAGTTTGAAGAGACCTACCTGCGTGTGGTCAAGTATGAGGAGATGTCAGACAACATGGAGATTGAAATTGCGCGCTATCTCGAGCAGGTGAGTTCGGCACACCTCAGCGATGAGACCAAGGTCAAGATTCGCAACATGATGCGCGAGATCGGCGAGTTGGAGAGCATCGGTGACTCGTGCTTCAACCTAGCCCGCACGCTCAAGCGCCGCCGCACCCAGTCTGAAGGCTTCGGCGACGACTTGCAGCAACATCTAGAGCAGATGCTCGACCTGTGTGACAATGCCATGAGCCAAATGACACGCATCATGGAGGGACCCAAAGAGGACTTTTCCATCAGTGACAGCTATGCCATCGAGGCCGACATCGACCGCATGTGCCAAGAGCTACTTGACCGCAACTTGGTTGATGTCAACGAGCATATCTACGACTACGGACTGGGCACAATCTATGTGGCCCTAATCAAGGAATGTGAGAAGCTCGGTGACTATATCATCAACGTGGTTGAGGCACGATACAACATCAAGTAAGTTGCGAGTAACGAGAAACGGGCAATGAGTTGCAGCCAACGGGCAACGAGAAGAAGAAACAGGACTCAATCCGTTGAGCAATCTTAATTCGCAATTTTCAAATCTCAATTTAAATGACTAACTTTGTGGCATGAAACGGATATTAGTTGTAGACGACGAGCGTGATTTGTGCGAGATATTGCGAATCAATCTGGAACTGACGGGATACGTCGTTGACACCGCCAGCTCGGCCGAAGAGGCCTTGAAACACAATCTGAGTGAATATGACCTGCTGCTGCTCGATGTGATGATGGAAGGCATGTCAGGGTTCGATATGGCGCGTCGTCTCAAGGCCGACCAGTCCACAGCACAGCTGCCCATCATCTTCATCACAGCTAAGGACGCAGAGGACGACGTGCTGCGCGGCTTCGGGCTGGGCGCTGACGACTACATCACCAAGCCATTCTCGCTGCGCCAGGCCATGGCGCGCATCCGCGCCGTGCTGGCCAGGACAGCGTCCATGACATCATCAGTCACACCTTCCGAGCTCTCACATCAAGGTCTGGTCATCAACACCCAGCACCAGACAGCCACTGCCGATGGTCAGCCACTGGCACTGACCAAGACAGAATATGAGTTGTTGTGCCTGCTCATGCGAGAGCGCGGCCACGTGCTGTCGCGCAGCCAGCTCATCTCGGGCGCTTGGCCCGAGGGTGTTGTGGTCACCGACCGTGCCGTCGATGTCAACATCACCCGCCTGCGCAAGAAATTAGGCACCTATGCCCGCTATATCATTTCCCGTCCCGGATTCGGCTATATGTTCAACGCATGAAAAATCTGAGTGAAGGGCGCAAGATGTTCATTAGTGTGATGGCGATTTTCGCCATCTATGCCACGGTGTTTGTCGTGTTTGAGGACTTCGACCGCCACGGCATGCCACTGATTGACTCTAGCGACCTGCACCTACTCATGTTTGCTGCCGTGACAATGATTCTGCTGGCCGTGGTTCTCTACCGCTATGCCCACCGCATGGACGAGCGCATCCGCCGCGAGCAGGACTTGAAACAGACTGAGACACGCCGCCAGATGACACAGAACATCTCGCACGAGCTCAAGACACCGGTAGCCAGCATCATGGGCTTGACCGAGACCATTCTGGACAACCCACAACTGTCCGACGACAAGCGGTTAGAACTCACCCGTCGCACCCATGCCCAGGCGCAACGGCTGTCACATCTGCTGCAAGACATCAGCACACTCAACCGCATGGACTATGCCTCACAACAGCTCGAGCATGCACCAGTTGACATCTCCCAGCTAGTAAGTGACATCATCTACGAGTCAGACTCGGCCTGCGACAAGCGCCAACTCACGGTCAACAATCAATTGCCCGACATCTTGGTCATCAAAGGCAACAAGCAACTGCTCTACAGCATCTTCCGCAACCTGATGGACAATGCCATCAATTATGCTGGCGAGGGAGCCATTGTCAGCATCAGCGCTTTCGAGACCACCCGATACTGGCGGTTCACCTTCAGTGACACCGGCCAGGGCATCCCTGCCGAGCACCTGCCCCACATCTTCGAGCGCTTCTACCGTGTGGATAAGGGCCGCAGCCGCTCGATGGGCGGCACAGGCCTAGGGCTGGCCATCGTCAAGAATGCCGTGCTGCATCACGGCGGCACCATCCAAGCCATGAAAAACCAGGCCGGAGGCCTCACCATCGAGTTCACCCTCCACAAGTGACTTGGGAGACAGAAGAACATAAGAGCAAAAAAGTTAGAATCAACTTGCACAAAATAGCATTTTTTGCTTAACTTTGCAGCATCAAAACAGGTCGACCAATGGATTCTGGCTCATTTTACATCGGGCAAGTAGTATTGACAGTTCTGATTTTTCTGGGCTGCATGATTTGGCTGGGCATCGTGCTGAAGCGCCAGAACAATTTATCATGGCCCTTCACCATAGCATTGTTCTTGCATCTTTTGCCCATTTTGGCAGCGCCGGTTGTCTTTTATGTATCGATTTTCATATTTGACAACCCACCCAACACTTTAATCGCAATCCTGGCATTCCTAGCCCTCAACAGTTACTCATTCATCCTAGCCTTCACGGCAAGGAAAGCCATAAAGAGTTACCATCAGGAGCATCCCGTCTGGTATTGGTTTCTGCCATCAATCGTCTGCTGGCTTGCCATTATTTATTTTTCGATACTGATTTTTTGGTAAGTACCATAACAAGAAAATCACATCTATTTTTCACAGTATTTCAACCGGGCCTTTTGTGGCGATGACAACATCTTGTTCGGCATCCAGCTCCAGTTCGTTGACAACGTTGTCGGGCATTTTCTTGCGGTCAACCGTGAAGCCGACCTGACGCAGACGCTCAAAGTAGTCCATGCCATAGATCCTCACATGGTCATATTGCCCAAAGCGCTTCTCGCGCTCGGCATCCGACAACACCTCGTCAGGCCCTTCCTCGATGCTGTGCTCCAGACTCAAGTCCATCGGAGTCATCACGATGGCGATTCCCCCAGGCTTGAGCAACCTGTAAAGCTCAGCCATGGCCTTGACATCATCCTTGATGTGCTCCAGCACATGGTTGCAAATCACCATGTCAAATGCCTCATCTGAGAAGGGCATTTCAAGAATGTCGGCATGCATCACATAGTCGGCATAATGATAACCTGGACAGTGCTTATCGACAGCCGTATAATGAATGCCTGGCATGCTTCGCAGCTTCTGTGCCAACTGCTCCTCGGGAGCAATGTGCAGCAAGTTCAAGCCTAACCGCTGGCCAATCTTGAAATCGTTCTCCAGCCAGTGCCAGATTGCTCTCACCCGGGGATAAGAATTGCACTTCCAGCAATTGCCCGCACCACCATCTGTGCGCTTGAATGTCGTCCCATCTGAATGCACCCCTATAGGAGGCTTCATTCTAGAGAAACTTTTTCCGCACAGGTTGCAGCGGCATCGCGACCCTGCATGCAGGGTCGCGAGCAGACTGCGATAGGCAGGTCTAAGAGCGTCTTTCAGTACGCTGATGAGCTGCATAAGCCGAAAGGTGTCACAGCGATTGACACTTGTCGCGGAGCCATGCGGCCTCGTCGGCGTCAAGGTAAGGGGTGAGACGATCAACGACCATCTGGTGGTAGGCATTGATCTGGTCCACTTCCTGCTGGGTGAGCATTGTGCGGTCGATGAGCGTGCGGTCG
>DEKO01000116.1 GCA_002353885.1 Porphyromonadaceae bacterium UBA2720 | reverse complement strand
TGCTCCATGTTGTTGAAATTGAATGCTGGAATGGCATAACCGCCATTGATTGCCTTGGCAAACATCTCACGGGTGTTGACCAGGCCTAACTCCTTGAAACTTACCATTTTGTCTAATTAACTATTAGTGGTTTAACAATTATTTCCTAGACTTGACTACAAAATTACAAAATATAAATGAAAAAAACGCCCTATTATCATTTTTTTTGATAAAACTGAATTCTCTAACGAGTAAGAGGCAGAATGTAATTGCACAAGTCACAGGTCTAACACCCGAAGAGATTGAAGCAATGTAGCATCCTGATGTGATACAGCAGAAAAACGCCCCGACTATCAAAAGACAATCGGGGCATCACTTTTTTTAGGGTTAATCTTATCCTTTGTAGTAACATTTAACCTCACCTACAGGGAGCTTGCCCACCAGCAGGAGCGGCACGCGGCGTGCATCGGTCGACAGCCAGGCATCCAGGTTGTCACTCGACTTCTTACCGCCCTCCTGGGTAAACCGGAATTTGATGTGATAGGCCTCACGCTTGGTGCCGTCACGCATCTTGACTTTCTCTTTTCCCTTATAGGTGATAGTGAGATACTCCTTCTGCTTGCCTGAGAAGATTACCGTGCTCACGGGCTTGCCTGTGGTCATCTGGGCATAGTCCAAGTTACGCAACATATAGAACACGCTCACCATATCGTATGCTTGACAATTGGCCGACAGCTCAATCTCGGCATTGGGTTTCCCGCGGCGGATGCGTGTACCCTTGGCCTTGGTGCTGCCATAGTAGTAGCTGAACGAGACGATATCACGGGCATAGTAGTCCTTCTCGTGGGTGAGCTTTTCATACTTGAGCGGCTGCAGTTTGGCATTCATGGTGCACTTGAGCGTGTCGCGCACAGGATAGACCTTATCTGCCCACGACCGCGTTTTGCCCACAAGCTGTGAGTAATATCCGTTACCGCTCTTCTTGATGCTGAGTGTTGCATCACCGGCATGCTTCCATATCATCCCCCAGTGATAGACAATCTCGTAGTTAAGACGTTCGTTGCTGTAGTCTACAGCTCCCGCCCTGAGCGGAAGCAACAGTGCACCAACAGCACAAACCATCGTGATTAGCGTCAATCTTTTCATTGTTTTAAATTTTGGAAATTAGACCGACTTGACGCTCAAAAGTTTAATTCCCGATAGGAATGTCATAGCCTGTGAGACGGTAGGCCACCTTGAAGGGAGTAGCACTCTTGCGCGGCTTGCCACTACCATAATAATAAAAGACGTGCTGCACATCGAAGGTTTTGACCGACACCAGCTTGGTCTCACCAGGCTTAAGGTCGACAGGCACCACCACACGTCGCTCGTGCAGTACATTTCCATCCATGGTGCTGTAGCGCAACAGCAGGCGCACACTGGAAATGCGGTGCCTGAGTCGGCTGGTGAGAAAGAACGACTCTTTGCTGTCGCTAGCGCGCTTGTTGAATCCCTTCATCACAATGCCGTCAGGGTCAACACCAGCCACAATGTCGACCGAATCGACCTCAGTCACCTCCAGTGGCTTCACCACAGCCGCGGCACTGTGCAGCTGCTTCTGCGTGGTGCGTGTGCGCGCCACTGACACGACAGCCAACACTGCCAGAAATATGCATAAAACAGATCGCATCACCAACTCTTTACTCTAAACAACAAAAACTAACTAAAGGTATCTCACTCGATTGAACCGGCGCATATCACCATCGATGGGGAACACCTTGTTGAAGCCCACAGGAAGACGCTCCTCGTGCATCTCGGGCGTCACGCTCACCACACGGAATATCGACGGCAGGAAGCGCATAAAGTTGGCCCGCACCTTCACGCTCCAGTGTGGGGGATCGAAGGTGATGGTACCCTTGTTGCGATTGAATGTAGCCACAGCCTCCATCGGGCCATGCAGCGTGAGCCGGTTGCGCTCGCTGTAGAGCCACAGTCTGAACTTGCTCTCGTCGACACTGCTAGCCAGATAGCCGATGACCATGCCGGGCATCAGTTCGAGGTCGTCGCTGTGCAACAAGATGATGCGGAATTCTGCGTCATCCACCCCGGTGCAACGCTCAATGCCCAGCGTCATGTGCTCGGCCTTATACTGCCAAATGCCTTCGATGGGCTGCAAATCATACTGCAACAGCCGCACACGCATCGAGTCCTCGTCCAGTCCCGGAAAGAACTCACCTTGTGGCGGTGCGGCTACTGCCGCCATCGCCCAAAGCAACATTAGCAATGATAACAGCCTTTTCATCGTGTATTGATTCATTCGCTGGTAGCAAAACGGTAGACGATGCCGAAGCTAAGAATCTCCTTGAACTGCCAGTAGTTCCAGTCTTCATCCTTGGGGTGCGACTTATCATAGCGCAGATGGGTGAAAATCTTGGTGTTGAGGTGACGGGTGATGGAGAAGTCGAAGGTGTTCTCCCAGTCGCCTTGCACATACTTGTAGTTGGTGAAGACGAAGAATCGTGACGACCATGTGATGCTGGGACTAATCTTCCAGTTCCACTTGGCTTCGATGTTGCTACCAAAGGTGCTCTTGGTGTGGTGACCCTCGTCGATACCGAAGTTGACGGGGTTAAGGCGATCGATGTCGCGACAAATTTTCAGATTGTAGGATAATGGAGCAATAGCTATGGTTAGCGTCTTCGACTGGTCGGCATTCTTGTAGTCGTATGTCATACCGAGACCCAGATTCAACTCGCCAGGCGAGAGAAACGATGCCGTCATGGTCTCACTGTTGGGCTTGTAGTTGTTGAAGAACTGTGTCTTGAACTGCAGCATGGCACTGTAGTACCAGTGCTTGACAGCCTTGTAGCCCAGCTGTGAGCTGAAGAGGAAGTTGTCCTCGTTGATGCGATATCGGCGCAAGCTGTCGCCCGACGCAGTGGCGATTCCCAGTTTGTATTGCATCAGGTTGTTGAACAACCAATTGGGGTGTACGGCCTGGTTGAGGTTGCACTCCCACTTGAGGTCGGCAAGGATGTTGAGGTTGTTCTCGCCACCTTGATACCAGTTGTTGCTGATATAGGCCTGAGTGAAGTGTACCGATCCGTTGAACGTGTGCAGCCAGTTGCGCACAGGCACGGGTGCCTCGGCGATGACCGTGTCGACTGGTGTCACAGCCTGTGGCGCAGCTATGGTGAGCATTCCCTGCGACGGGTCGCTGGTCAAGGCATACTCCTTGGGCGGCTCGGGCAACGAGCTTGCATTATAGGCTACTAGTTGTGGATTCTGCATCATGGCACGGTAGCGGGCTTCGTTACGCTGTCGCGTCTGCGCCATGGCATCCTGCAGCCACTGGTCGCTTGCATTAAGTTGCATAGCATTGTCAACTGCATTATTCAGGGTTGTCGACGGGGTCTGCTGGTGCTCAAAGATGAGTGGCATGAGCAGATAGTCGTTCTCTTCGGCCACCGTAGTCTTTGCCACTGCGGCCAGACAACATAGAGCAAGTAACAATTTCTTCATAGCTATATTAAGTTTTTTAACCGCGAATTTCGCGCGAACGATGATGCTTCAATCGATAATTCTCAAATTGGCGACAACCGCAAATCTTGCACATATGCGGCTGTTCCTATGTTTTTTTAAAACTTGCTTGTGGGCTAGGCGTCATAGAGTTTCTCATTACGCTGGCGCTGTTGCTGCTCTTGCTGGCGCTTGAGTTCTTCTTGCTGGCGCTTCTTCTCTTCAAGCTTAGCCTTCTCTCGCGTCTGCACCTTCTGGCGGTGCTTCTCTCGGTTGGGTTGATTCTTGCTGTTCTCAGCAAAAGACTTGATCATGTCATCGACCATCTCACGATTACCATAGAGATAGTTGACAGTAATTTCGACAATCAGGTCTTGCTTCTTGCTGATGAGGTCGGCGATGATAGCTCTCGACCCGTCGGGCATGGTTCCATCGATGATCAGTCCTTTGAATCCTTTGACCTTGATTTTGCCCTGCTTGAGTTCATACATGCTATAGCCCAGCGCCTTTCGCTGCAAGTTCTCTTTGATCAGTTTATCGCTACTCTCCTGCTTGTTGTAGAGTTGAACGACCATGACCATCTCGTCCCACTGGATTTCGAAGCGTGTGTTGCTATTGTAGGTGACAAAGCCACCCTCTGGCACCTCAAAGTTCAGGTTATACTGGCTCCAAGTATAGACAGTTGCCTGCGACAAGATCGCCATCAGCGCTAGCAACGCAGCAAGAACATATCGTTTCATCGCCTCTGAGTTTTCAATTCTTTTTTACCAATTCCTTATTCGCCCACTTTTTCGAGCCATGCCTCCCATTCTCGCTGTGAGCCCATGAACACATTGAGGTCAACCTCATCGTTAACACCAGGCACTTCGCCCCAATGGCTGTATTGCTGGATGACGTGTTGATGCGTTCTCCTCAGCGAGTCGGGTGAGCGAAACGAACATAGCCACAAGTCCAGATTAGAGAAATTGGGCCGATAATACTCCTTGTACCCGTCGCCATTGGTGTAGATCATCACCTGAAATCCTGCCTTCTGCAAGGCCTGCACCATGGCTCTGAGCCGACGCTGCACCAGTTTGTCGTCTTGCCAGCTATCATTGTCCCAGTCCTCGATGTCAACCACCAGTGGCAGGTCGAGTTTGAGCCCGTCAACAGCTCCCAACAAGTTATTGGCCTGATCGACTCCCTCGCGATTTTTTCGGAAAAAATGATAGGCTCCCACACTGAGCCCTGCCTTTTGTGCCGACTGGACGTTGCGTTTGAAGGCCTGGTCACGATGCGTCTTGCCCTCGCTGGCCTTGACATAGGCAAACTGGTAGTCGGCCTGTGCCACTTTGGGCCAATCGATGGTGCCATTGTGGTTGCTCACGTCGATGCCTCTGACGGGATAGTTCGCCAGATTAAATTTGGGCTCGTTGTGGAAGAAATGCGCTCGCTTGACAAAAAACACGACAAGGGCGACGATTGCAATCGCCGCTCCTGCCACCAACACCCCCTCGATGTAGTCTGGCTTGCTATTTGTCGCCTTCCTTGCCATGCATCAGAAGAGCGGGAATGTGGATGGTGTGTTGACATACTTACGTTCAAACTCATCACTGCGCATGCACATCATCAAGATGCCTTGCACAAAGGTCAGGACGCTCCATAGGCCACATGTGACAGCGCACAAGAGGATGCAGATGAATCCACCTCCCACCTTGCCACAATAGAAGTAGTGCACTCCCAGCCATCCGATGAGCAGTGCCAGCAGCCCAGCCACGCCACGACTCTTGCCCGAGGGGCCGACATCAAACACGCCGATGTCGGGTGTGGGCTGCGAGCCATAAGCATATTGCGGTCCATAAGATTGTTGCCCATAGGGCTGCTGCGATCCATAGGGTGGCTGCTGTCCATAAGCCTGCTGGCTGTTGGCGGCAGTTGAGTTCGACGCTGTCTGAACGTTGCCGCAATAGGGGCAACGGACGGTCTGAGAGTTGTCAGGAGCCGTGAAGTCGCGATGACATTGAAGACATTTGTGGAGATTCATAATTTAAGTAGTTAAAGGAGTTTCTTTTCAGTAGGGGGTGCCTTATTTTCTCTTCTTGCCCTTGCGCTTTTCTTGCTCGCGAAGCATCTCCTGCTGCTGGCGCTGCATCTCCTCGAGACGTGCCATGAACCCGCTCTTCTTGCGAGGCTTGGTCTTATTGGCCGCAATGGTAGCTCTCACCTTGTCTTCATTGACAAATGCTCGGCACATATAAGTCTGTGCGATGGTGATGAGCAACGAGATGAAGTAATAATAGCTCAGGCCTGATGCATAGTTGTTGAAAAAGACAAGGAACATCAGAGGCATCATATACATCATCACCTTCATGCCCGGCATGGACTGCTGTGACTGCTGCGACTGCATGGTCAGGTAGGTATAGCCAATGTTGGTCACCGTCATGAGCAAGCAGAACAGACTAATGTGATTGCCAAAGTAGTTGGTGATGAACGGAATCTGTCCACCCCACTCCCAAATCTTGTCAGGGGCCGAGAGATCCTTGGCCCACAAGAAGGCCTGTCCGCGCAGCTCGATGCATGAAGGGAAGAATGTGAACATAGCAATCAGGATAGGCATCTGCAGCAACATGGGCAAGCAACCGCCCATGGGGTTAGCTCCAGCTAGACTATAGAGTTCCATGGTCTTCTGCTGGCGCTTCATAGCATTGTCCTGCCCGGGATACTTCTCGTTGATGGCAGCAATCTCAGGACTCAGCACACGCATCTTGGCCTGCGACATGTAGCTCTTGAACGTGAGCGGTGACAGCACAATCTTGAGCAAAATGGTCAGGATGAGTATGATAATGCCATAGTTGCTGATGAACGATCCCAGCCAGTTAAACACCGGTATGATGATGCCCGTGTTAATCCAGCGGAAGAGCTTCCATCCCAGCGGGATAAGTTTGGTGAGTTTGAGGTCCTCACGGGGCGAGTACTTGTCGTAGCTCGACAGCAGTTTATAGCGGTTTGGCCCTAGATAGAAGTAGAAGTTGGCAGGATTGTCCTTGTCACTAGCATAGGGGATGCTGGTGCGGATGTCCATGACCTTGAGGTGAGACTGATAGTCGGGTGCTTCCTTCTTGATCTCACGGCTCTCGATGTGGCCGCCCACAAAGACGCTGTCGGCAATGAGCACAGCACTAAAGAACTGATTCTTGGTCGAGATCCACTTCAAGCGGTCCTTGAGATCCTTGTCATCGTCCCCACTCTCCTTGGTGTACTCGACATCGCCACCTTCGCCAGCAAACTTGTAGTAGATGGCCGAGTTTCGCTCCTCAAACATCTTGCCCTCTTCGTGACGTGCCATCTTCTGATGCCAAGTGAAGTCGACCGAGTTGATATTGAGCGGGATGATCTGCGTCATGCCCGACTGTACCATCTGCATGCGCACCATATACGATCCAGGGACAAGCGTGTATTTCAAGCCCCACGTGGCTCCTCCGCCCAAATCTAGCTTCATCAGCACAGTCGAGTCATTCAACTGCTCTGGCGTGAAGTAGCACTTTTGTGTTTCGAAACGTTGGGTATTGTTGCTCAGCACAAAGCCATACTGATTGTCCTCGGGTGTGAAGACCTCGACTTGCGGTGCATTGTAGGCCTTGTATCCCAGCAACTTGGCACGCGAGATGACTCCTCCCTTTGTTGACAGTTCAATCTCGAGCGAGTCGTTGCGCAGTTTGACGATCTGCTCACTACCCGTCATACTCGAAGCAAAGGCGCCATTCTTGGCATACTTCTCCAGTGCAGCCTTCACCATGTCGACAGCTTGACGATGATGGGCCTCGGATGATGCCGAGAGCAGGTCATCGAAGGCCAGTGTCGTGTCACCCACAGCCACTGTGCCGGTGATGTGCCCATCAGCCAATGCGAGTTTGACACCCGCATCATCGATGCCATGATGAGTCGTATCATTACCATTCTCGGTCATCACAGCCTGCAGTTGCTGCACCTCCTCGGGGCTTAGCATTGCCGCGGGTTGATGGGCTGCTTTGGGCTGCTTCTGCACTGCGGCGATTGAGTCTTGTATGCGCTGTCGCTCGGCTAGTTCGGCCTCGCTGGGCCGGTTGAGCATAGTGAAGCCGAATATCACGGCACACATGAGCAACATTCCTATTACGGTGTTTTTGTCCACTTCTTTTTCAAATTAAGAATTAATTCGTTTTCAATTAAGAATTAAGAATCTGACAAGGGCTCCTAACTATTAACTTTAAACTATTATCAAACTATTAACTTTTACTACTTAGTAGTTAAGTAGTTAAGGAGTCAAAGGGAGTTTAGACGTCACAATGTTGTGACAGTAGGGATGTCGGTGCCGCGTGAACAGCCACCATCATGTAACGTCTTAACTACTTAACTACTTTAACTACTGAAAAGAAACTCCTTTAACTACTAACGATTAACTCCTTTGTATTCGATGGCGGCACGGATGAAGTCCATAAATAGCGGATGAGGCGACAGCACCGTGCTGCTATACTCGGGGTGATACTGCGTGCCGATGTACCAGCGTTTGTCGGGCAGTTCAACCACCTCCACCAGGTGCGTCTCGGGGTTCTCGCCCACACACTTCATGCCCGCTTGCTCAAACTGCTGGCGGAACTCCTCGTTGAACTCAAAGCGATGACGATGGCGTTCCTCGATGTCGAGTTTGCCATAAGCCTCTGCAACTTTCGTGCCAGCCTGCAGTCGACAAGCGTAGGCACCCAGTCGCATCGTGCCACCCATGTTGGTCACGCTCTTCTGCTCCTCCATCAGGTCGATAACGTTGTGGCGTGTATTGGGGTCAAGCTCCACACTATTGGCGTCGGCCATGCCCAGCACATTGCGGGCATACTCAATGACCATGCACTGCATGCCCAGGCAGATGCCAAAGGTGGGCACATCGTGCTCGCGGCACCACCGCAGGGCCACATACTTGCCCTCGGTGCCTCGCTGGCCGAAGCCCGGTGCCACCACGATGCCGTCATGACCCGCCAGCTGCTCCTCGACATTGGCGTCGGTGAGATACTCACTGTTGATATAGTCTATCTTGACCTTGTGATCGTTGTAGGTGGCGGCTTGGAACAGCGCCTCGTCGATGCTCTTGTAGGCATCCTGCAACGACACATACTTGCCCACCAACCCGATGCGCACCTCGTCCTTGGCCTCGTTGAGTTTATTGAGGAATTGCTTCCAAGTCGTCAAGTCGGGCTCGCCGCTGTAGGGGGTGCCCGTCTTGTCCAGGATGATCTCGTCCAGGTGTTGGTCATGCATCATCAGCGGCACCTCATAGATAGTGGACGCGTCGATGCTCTGAATCACGGCATCAGGGCTGACGTTGCAGAACTGCGCCACCTTGCGGCGCATGGCAGCGGGTATGTCGTGCTCGGTGCGCAGCACCAGGATGTCGGGCTGGATACCCTCTTGCTGCAGCATCTTCACCGAGTGCTGCGTTGGCTTGGTTTTGAGCTCCTTGGCGGCCTTGATATAAGGCACATAGGTCAGGTGCACACAGATGCACTTGCTGCCTAACTCCCACTTGAGCTGGCGCACGGCCTCAAGGAAAGGTAACGACTCGATGTCACCCACGGTGCCGCCAATCTCAGTGATGACAAAGTCATAATCACCCTTGTTGCCCAGCAACTTGACACAACGCTTGATTTCGTCGGTGATGTGGGGGATGATTTGCACCGTCTTGCCCAGGTAGTCGCCACGGCGCTCCTTGTCGATGACGCTCTGGTAGACACGTCCCGTGGTGATGTTGTTGGCGCGTGTCGTCTTGATGTTGGTAAAGCGCTCATAGTGCCCCAGGTCCAAGTCGGCCTCATGGCCGTCAACAGTGACATAGCACTCGCCGTGCTCATAGGGGTTGAGCGTGCCCGGGTCAATGTTGATGTAGGGGTCAAACTTCTGGATAGTGACATTAAACCCGCGCGACAGCAACAGCCGCGCGATTGACGACGAGATGATGCCCTTGCCCAGCGAGGACACCACACCGCCCGTGACGAAGATATATTTGGTTTCCACTTTGTATAGAAAATTTTATTTCAAGCTACAAAGGTACTGCAAATCGAGAGAAGTACAAAACAAAAAAACATTTTTTTGGTTTTTACCACTGAACCACCAACCTTTAGCTCACCACCCAACGGGCGCAAATCAAGGGTTAGAAGCCTGGGAGCAATTCCCTGGCCTCTAACCCACGGTTAGCAAGCCGGCTCACGACCTTGGCCTGCTCAAGAAACATTTCTTTGGCCCTACGATACTCAAGGTCATAGTGATTGGCCAGCGCGGTCCGCCACGATTGAGAAACAGATGAGCGCACTGTCCAGTTGTCCTCTGTCCCAATGAGCCTGTCCTTTTTTAGCCAACTCTTGATTGCTGAGTTTCACCAATTGGTCGGCTCGCATGGCCTGCGATGCCGCCCATTCCGTCGACAAAAGCGACAGCATGATACATAACCCTATTAACAATCGTCTCTTCAAATTGGAATTTACTTATTATGAGTCGTCTCGCGAGAAATTTGTAAAGATTTCTGTCCAAAGGACGCTTCTATGTTGTTTGTTAAATTTTTATTCTCTGGACTACTGGCGCAGGCGGGCGATGAAGGGGGCGAGCACTGTGGCCGAGGGCTGGGCGGTGCGGGTGGCCAGTGTTATGTGCTCGCCCATGCCACCCAAAATCTCGAACTGGAAGGCGGGATTGTTGTCGTAGTCGACGGCTGGCGGGTTCTCGCCGCGCAGCAAGCCGACGGCCTCGGCGGTCATCGCCTCGAGGCGCAACAACCATGGGCGCAAGTCATCGTAGAACAGGCGGTCGCTCTCGACTGCCGAATTACGCATCTCCTTGAGCGTCTTACAGGCGGCATGCACCTCGCTGAGCAGGTCGATGAGCAAACCGGGCGTTGGGCTGCCTCGCTCGACCGACTGCCAGTAGCGCACCACATAATAGTCGAGGGCATCGTTATCATAGTAGCGCAAGTGAGGTGCCACAGTGCGGAAGGCCTTGGCATACCTGGGGCTCAACACAGCCCCAATCGATGCCTCCCAACTGCGCTCGTTGTTGAACGCGTCGGTGTTCCACGTGCAGTCGGCCACGCTGAACAGGCCAATCTTGGACAACTCGCCCTGCTGCATGGGGTTGACGAGGATGGTGTTGGTGCCATGCAGCATGGCCGGCAAGCGGTCGGTGTTGATGACGTGAGTCTCGTCGCGGAAGTTGGTGTACATGTCGGCGACAAAGAGTTTGGTCACATCATTGTCGTTGCACAGGTAGTTCCACCACCAGCTCACCTCACGCCCTATCCAACCCTGCACAAGCGAGAGGTCGTGATTGTTGGGCACCGACCACACGTTGCGCCCAGTGATGAAGACGTTCGCCTTGCTCGGTGTGGGGCGCAGCGACTCGTAGAACTGCTGCCCGCGGTCGAGCGACACCCAACCGTAGGCATAGAGTTGCGGCACATAGCACAAGGGCCCGACCGCATCGGTCGGCGACACGCCCGGGGTGTTCCAGCGGGCATCGACACGCTGCTGCAGGGTAGTGAGGTTGTCGGCACACAGGCGCATCACCGCCGGGTCGGACGGCACACCCACATCGTCGACAAACACACCGAACTGACGCACACCCAACCCGTACATGCTCTCGAACTTGCGCATAATCTGATCAATCACCCCAGGGTTCTTCGCGTCGGCAAAGGCCTGGCCCGGATGGATGGCCCAGATAAAGTTGACATTGCACGCATGAGCTGTGGCGGTGATGTCGCGCATCATGTCCTGTGACAGATAGCCGATGTGCTTCTGCTCGGGCGTGATGCTGGTGGGGTAAGGCTCGCTCCAGTAGCGCGAGTGGTACTCATCGCTCTTGGCACCGTACATATAGGTGTTCATCTTGTAGCGCGCCATGAAGCGGAACAAGTCCTTGGTTACCTCAGCACTGTAGGGCACCCCATAGTAACCCTCGATGATGCCACGGTTCTGCACATCGGCCCAGTCATGGATTGTGACACAGGGCATGTCGGCGTGTCCACCATCCAACATCTGCTCGAGCGACGCCAGGCCGCAAAATACGGCATCGGTGTTCTCGCCCAGAATGACCACTTGGGCACCGCCAGCCTTGTCGGCAGTGAGGCTCAGAATGTGGCGGTCATACTTGGCCAGTGTGAACAACCCTCGGTCAATGCGGAGCGCGGTGACACGCTGGTCGACCACTCCCTTCGAGCCATTGACTCCAAGCAGCAAGTTTGAGCCTTTGCTACTGACCCTTGTTGACACTACGGCATCAAGCCCATGATCGGCAAGCACCTGACGTGCACGATCGATTGTAACGGCATCAATGCCCGGCTCAGCCACAATGTTGACTTGCGACGAGAACGCCGCCTGCCCCACCCCGACGTGTTGCTCCTGCGGGATGGGATAAATCTGATACACTTGCTTGGCCTGAGCCATCATGGCCGCCACGGCCAGTAAGATTGCTACTAAGTATTTCAATGCTTAATTGTGAATTGAGAATTGTGAATTGAGAATGTGCTACTCAACTCTCTACCAGCGCACTGAGCGGCCTTAATTCTAAATTATTAATTCTTAATTATAAATTCTAAATTATTCCCTATCGCTTGCGCAGGATTTGCGTGATGCGGCCCATCTGGCTGGGGATGCGTATCTGCTGCGGGCACAGCGGCAGACAGTGGCCACAGTCGATGCACTGCGTGGCGCGCTTGTCGGCAGGCACACCGGCAAAGTAGGCATTGACAAAGGCCTCATGTCGCTTGTCGTATTCGGGCGAATTCTTAGTGGGCAGCGGCAGAATGCCACTGTGCATGGCATCGTTGTAGACCGTGAAGTTGCCCGGTATGTCTACACCGTAAGGGCACGGCATGCAGTAGGCGCAAGTAGTGCATGGTATGACGGGAATGCCGCTGATGCTATCAGCAATCTTCTCGAGCAAGTCATTCTCAGCCTCGGTGCAGTTGTCCAGCGGCGAATAGGTCTCACAGTTCTCCACCAGATGCTCCATCACGTTCATGCCACTGAGCACGGTGAGTACCCCCGGCTTGCTGCCCACCCAACGGAATGCCCAGCGGGCGATGGTGTCGTCGGGGCGCAGCTGCTTGAGCGCGTCGGCATGTCCCTCGCTCATTTTGCCCAGCGCACCGCCACGATATGGCTCCATGATCACAGCCTGAATGTCGTTCTTAGCCAATTTGTTGTATAGGTACTCGGCATCAGCGTCGGCATCCTTCTCACCACTGAGCGAGGCATGGCGCCAATCGAGAAAGTTCATCTGAATCTGCACGAAGTCCCAGTGATACTTGTCATTGTGGTCGATGAGCCAGTCGAAGACCTCAACATTGCCGTGATAGGAGAACCCCAGGTGGCGTATGCGACCGGCCTTTCGCTCCTCGAGCAAGAAGTCGAGCAGCCCGTTGTCGATAAAGCGCGGATTGAAGTCCTTCATGCCGCTCTGCCCGATGCCGTGCAGCAGGTAGTAGTCGATGTAGTCGGTGCGCAACTGCTTGAACGAATTGTAGTACATCTTCTTGGACTCCTCCAACGGCCATGTCTCTGCGCGATAGTTCGACATCTTGGTGGCGATGTAGTAGCTGTTGCGCGGGTGGCGGCTCAGTGCCGTGCCCGTGATGCCCTCGTTGAGTCCACGGCCATAGATCGGTGCGGTGTCAAAGTAGTTTACGCCATGCGCCAGCGCATAGTCCACCAGCTGGTTGACCAGCTCCTGGTTGTCGCGTGGCAGTCGCATCATGCCGAAGCCCAGCAGCGAAATCTTCTCGCCCGAGCCATTCTGCACACGATAGGTCATCATGTTGCCTGCCGTGCCGGCAGGAGCCTTGGTCTTGTCATCTTGCGCCAGTGCGCCCATCGGGTTGAGTGCCACCATGGCTCCTCCCAGTCCTAGCGCACGCAGGAACTGTCGGCGGTTCAATTGTCTTTTTGCCATATATCAAAAGGTTTTGTTTTAAAACGGACTATTATCGATGCCGCAAAGTTACGATTAAGTGAGCGAAGAGCAAAAAAAAATCACATTTTTTTGATCTCCCGAACGTGAGTAACTTGGGCGTAGCCAACGTTACGAAAAGTCGAGCGAAATGGCAAAATTTTTATTTTGCCATTTCCGAGACCAGAGTAACTTGGGCGCAGCCAACGTTACGATTAAGTGAGCGAAAAACCAAATTTTGGAGCAGCGAATGCAAAGAAACGCTTGCGTTTTCTTTGCTGAGTCGTGACAAAATTGGACCGAAGGTCAAATTTATTTGAGTTTTTAAATAAAATGCTCACGCTCGGCCATCAGCGAGCCAGCTCGCATGGCACTCGCTTAATCGCATTTTTCCGAACGTGAGTAACTTGGGCGCAGCCAACGTTACGAAAAGAATTCTAAACTTACAGGCACCTTGCACTGGTTGAATAAAACTAATGCCCGCCGTGGGTGGCAGGCACTAGCATGATGATGCACCGATAGGGCTATTTCCCAAGCATGAGATTGATCACGGCGTTAACATCGGAAATATCCACCTGACCATCGCCCGAGACGTCGGCCGTAGTGGTCAGCGCGGCCCATCCTTACAAACGTCATCCGAAGAAAGATAAGAACACGTTTCCCGTCGTAATGCGCTATACCATAGACAGTATTTAACAGAAGCGTTTAGGGCTATGCCAAATACAACAAACACCCCCTAGTACAAAAATAGCTAGGGAAAATAATGATTTTGTGATAAAAAAGGTGAAAACATTGTAAAAAATCAAGGTTTATTAATTCTATTTTATAGAAAATACCTAACTTTGTAAACCAAACTTTATAAAATTGTCTAACTCTTATAAAATACAATTTACATGGGTGTCAGTAAAGATGTCATCAAACAATGCCTGATCAGTAAGCAACGCGAGGTAGATGAGGCGGTGATAGTGAATCGTCCCGTTGAATTCGAAGAGAATGGCAACTATGTGATAGTTGGTGTGAGACATGCGGGTAAGTCGTATTTGCTGTATCAGCGTGTGCGTCAGCTACAGGCTGCCGGAAAGGGATGGGACGAGATTTTGTTTGTAGACTTTGAGGATGAACGTCTGGCGGAATTCCAGACGGAAGACTTCAACAGCCTGCTGGAAGCCCATCTGGAACTGTATGGTAAGAAGCCAGTGGTATTTCTGGACGAGGTACAGAACATACCTCACTGGGATAAGTTTGTGCGCCGACTGGCTGATGCGAAATACCGTGTTTACGTGACGGGTAGCAATGCGAAGATGCTGAGTAAGGAGGTAGCAACCACGCTTGGCGGACGGTTCTTTATCTATGATGCGTACCCATACTCATTTAAAGAGTATCTGGCAGCGCAACAGGTAGAACTGAAAGAACATTGGGAGTATGACACGATTCAGAGAAGCGAGGTGAAACGACATCTGAATGAGTACTTCTATTACGGAGGTCTGCCTGAGATCCTGTCGTTCAAGAACAAGCGGGCTATGCTATCGAGCTTGTATCAGAAGATCTACCTGGGTGACATCTGTGCGCGAAACAACATTAAGAACGACAGGGTGCTGAACATCCT